>NZ_CP033047.1:0-65691 GCF_003667785.1 Virgibacillus sp. Bac332 | reverse complement strand
CGTTTTTATAAGTTAAATGCGAACAATATTTATCCTGATATTATTGGCCAACTTCTTAAAAACGAATATTAAATTTGTCATATCTATTATTCACTTAAATTTGCTTTGATATAAACTTTATAGCGGTGTAAGGAAAATGTATTGGACAAGCGGAAATAGGTTTGAATTTTATTATCTTGATCTCCTCTTCTCAAACGATAAAGAATGCAGCTGTTCCTAAGATGTTTTGCAGAAATTTTCCGAAGTCCTGCCAGTTGCACTTCATCTTTAATCATTTCTTGAATTCCTCTAATTGATAACCTTTTGGGAGATTCTTCAGAGTAATCATATATAAACTCATTTGTAAGGTTAAAATACGCTACAAATAAAGGATCTTTCGTTTTTAAACGAGGTCTTTTCATTCTATCTATTGATTTTAAGTAATTCTGTATATACTGAATATGCTCTTCTGAAAGCTGATAAGTTACTGTACGGTCCTCATGTAGGACATCGATTGAACATTGAGCTAAATTAACCATCTCCATATTTATTTTTGAGATATCGCTCGGTTTGAATCCATAATATCTTATTAAACAAATAATAGCTAAATTTCTATTTATAAGTTCGTCTCTAGCTGACGAATTAATGTTTTTTTTCATTGATGATAATAATTTAGACATCTCGTTTTCTGAAATAAAGTCACTATCCCTTAACGGCACCCTCTGATATTCTTTTATACGATTTGATAATACTTGTGTATCGATATTATATAAGTTCAGCAATTTATTTACTCCTGATAACAGCCTTTTACGTGTAGTTATGGAAAGGTTAGAACGTTCTAGGTAATCAATATAGGACTGTAAATCTATAGAATTCAAATTGGAGAAGCTCTTCTCCTTCTTGTAAGTCTCTAACCAAACAAGAAATTTCTGAAGGTCAGATGAATATTGCTTAATAGTAGAAGATTTTCTGCCCGCAGTCTTTAATATCTTTAAGTAATGGTCAAGTTGCTCCTGATAATATCCCATTAAGACCTCCATTAAACAAATACATATAATTTTACGCACCCTAGTTTGTTTATTATAACATACTTATGCATCTAAGGGAGGGGCAGGGTGAAATAGTTCACTTATAAAGGATATTCTGAATTCTCATAGAATATATAACTTAAGTGTTGAAACAAGTTTTAGATGCTTGGTAATCTTAAATATTAAGTTTTAAGGTAGATAAATATATTTTCATATAGGTATATACATATGTTTGAAAGGTTGGTGTAAAGATGTGCGAAAGTGAAAATCAAGGTTCTAATAACATCAATGAAAACCAAAGTGAGATGTTGCTAACAGTTAAAGAAGTAGCACATCACATAAATGAAAGTCCACATGTTATTAGGAATTGGATGCGAGAATTAAAAGGTCACGTTCCTACTCATAAAGGTGATAATAATTACCATTATTTTAATAAAATATCTATTGATCGATTATTGCTAATTAAAAAATTAAGTAGAGAGCAAGGATATTCTTTAAGACAGATTCAACATTATTTAACTACTGGAGAAGATCCTTTAGACCCTGAAATAAAATCTGATAATCAAGATATGATATTACAAGAATTGAAGGAAATTAAAGAAGATCTTAAGAATCAAAAACAATTTAACCAAGCATTAATTCATAAGTTAGATGAGCAGAATCAATACATTAATGATTCAATCAATAGGCGTGATCAGCAATTAATGAAAACTTTGCAAGAAATGCAGCAAGCAAGAATTGAGGCAAGCGCAACAAATGAGAAGAAAGGGTTCTGGAGAAAAATTTTTAAATGAAATATAAAAAAGTTATTGCAATAAACCGCCTAGTAAAAGGATTAACATTTCGGAAATTTTGTACGCTAAAATATCGAAATGTTTGCAGTACCCCAATTATAGTAAAAATTAACATTTTTGTGTATTTTTTGTTGACGTAAATCTATTTACATGTAATAATCCAATTTGTAACATATATTTTACAGAGAGGAGGAGATAGTATTGAAAAAAGGATTAATAGCCTCATCATTAGCTTTGTCTGTCCTATTAGGTGGCGCTGCATTTTCTTCAAGTTCAGTAGGGGCTGCACCTATTACTGAAAAGGAAATCACCGTGGAAAATGTTCAAAATGATAATACTGCAGAGCCAATGTTCTGGGCTGCAGTTGGTAAAGCAGCTGCAAAGGGAGTTGCTTGGGGCGCTGGATGGGTTGCTGGCGAAAAAGGAGCCAATGCCATTTTAGGGAATAGCGTTGAGAATAACACATCCTACAATTATCAAGAAGTTAAGGAATCTTTTGACCTTTAAGTCAACCATGAGAGATTTTTCTAATGAAATCAAAATTTCAGTAGAGGCGACACCGATTTCAAAAAAACTAAACAATAAAGCTGTACAACATGAAATGCAAGACAAAGCTGAACCGATGGTTTAGTTATCATTTGTAGACGCGGTATTAGGTGGTAGTAGATTAATCTATGGCAGCAGTAATCATGAATAAACACGTTTTGAATACAAAAATTCCGAATAATTCAACTTATAAAAGGGAGAGGATTTTATGAAACGTAAAATTATTGCATCTTCATTAGCTTTATCTTTGTTATTAGGTGGCGCTGCATTTTCTTCAAGTTCAGTAGGGGCCGCACCTATTACTGAAAAGGAAATCACCGTGAAAAATGTTCAAAATGATAATACTGCAGAGCCAATGTTCTGGGCTGCAGTTGGTAAAGCAGCCGCAAAGGGAGTTGCTTGGGGCGCTGGATGGGTTGCTGGCGAAAAAGGAGCCAATGCCATTTTAGGGAATAGCGTTGAGAATAACACATCCTACAATTATCAAGAAGTTAAGGAATCTTTTGACCTTTAATTGTTTGTAATTTTAGGTGGCGCTGTATTTAGTTCCAGTGTAGGACAGCACATATAGATGAAAAAGGAATAAATACACAAAAAATTAATAAAGAAAGTGCAACTGAACCTATGGCCTGGTGTGCAGTAGCCAGAAATTCTGCTTTTAGTGCTGGAAACTTGTTGGAAAATCAGTAGCTGGTGCACTAGTAGGCGGAGATTCAGTTACAAAAGAAAAATATGAATACAAACAGATAATAGAATCTTATGACTATTAACCCATTTCCCTTTGCTCTACCGCAAATAGAGCAAAGGGATTCATAAGATAATCCAATAAGTGAGGTATACAAATGTGGAAAAAAGTTTTTGCGTCTCTTTTATGTATTGGATTAGTATTCCATTTAGGTCTAACACTAATTTATAATACACCATCTAACCCTTTAAAAGCAAAATACAATAATTATATCTCTTTTTATATGGACCCCTTATTCACACAAAACTGGAAGTTATTCGCACCAACTCCAGTGACCAATAGTAGTGAGTTTTATGTAAAAGCCAAACTTAAAACTGAAGATGGAGTAAAAACTACCGGATGGATAGACTTGGTGAACTATATGATCAATAAAAACTATGATAATAGATTTACTCCTTACAACAGATTATTAAGAATCCCTAGAGGTGCATATACTCTCCGACAAGAGAAAGATGAAACCATTCAAGAAATTATAAAGAAAGTAAATGACGGTCAACTTGAAAAAGAAAAATATGAACATTTAATTGAGAGCGACAGAAATAAAGCAGATGCCGAGAAATCTATGGAAATACTTAATCGATTCGCTGAAGCTCACTTGAGTAGTACTTATTTAAAAGAAAATATCATTGAATATAAGGTTCTTTTAGTCGAAACAGAACCAATTCCTTTTTCTAAAAACGGAAATGCGAATTTTAAAAACAAAGAACATTTTATTGAATTTGAATGGACCAAGCCACAAAATGTTGTATCTATGTTTTAGTTAGAAGGGATGAAAGCTAATGTTTAAGAAACTATTAGAACTAAATCAAACTCAACATATGTTAATTGGTGCGAGTTTAATTCGTATTTGTTTTGGTTTCATTATCCTTTATAACTACGTTATTCATTATTCTCAGCGTTATTTTTTATGGGGTCATAACGGGATAATGGGAACGCAATCAAACGGATTGTCTCTGTACGGATTAAGTCAATCAAATCTATACTTTGATATTTTATATCATATTGGTATTTTAGTTGCCTTTCTTTTCCTCATTGGTTATAAGGGAAGGATCACATCAGTGTTAAATTTTATTTTTGTGTGGTCCTTAATGGCACAAAATAATATTATTCTTGATGGTGGCGACAATATTTCTCGAATATTATTGTTGTATTTGTTGTTTGCTAACACAACAAGTTATTTTTCTGTAGATAAAGTATTAAGATTGAGAAATAAAAAGGCTGTAATAAAAGATAAGGCTAACCAGCTATCCCTAACAAATTTGTTACATAATTTAGCAATAGTTGCCTGTCTTGCACAAGTAAGTATTCTCTACTTAACTTCTGGTCTTCATAAAGCTATGGGTGAGTTGTGGCAAAATGGAACTGCACTTTATTATATACTTCAGGTGAATGAGTTTTCTCATCCTTATTTTAAAGATATATTGTTATCTTCAGAGCTTCTTCTTGTTATCGGCGCGTATTTTACAATAATTGTACAGCTAGCATTTCCATTTCTATTATTCAATAATAAATTAAAATACTTCGCCATGTTTGGTGTCATCAGCATGCACCTTGGCATTGCAGTAGTCATGGGGCTTGTTAGCTTTTCATTTATTATGATTTGTAATCAATTGCTTTTCTTAACAGATAAAGAATATCATTCACTATCTGTTAATATGAAGCAACTATATAGTAAGATGAAAAGGGTTTTTATGCCCAAAAGAAATCAAGATCTCTCTGCGGAACAAAATATTAAAACTGTTATAGTATTATATGATGGTTGGTGTCCTTTTTGTATTAAAAGTATTAATAAGTTCAGAAAATTGGATTGGTTAAAGCGAATAGAGTTCCAATCTTTCAGAGAATCTTCAACTTCCTTACCATTAGGTGTAGATATTTCTATGTTGGAAAGACGAATGTATTCGATTATACTACCCACGAATAAATTAGAGAATGGTATAAACAGCATCAACAGAATATGCAAAAACATACCATTTCTATGGTTTTTTGTACCATTATTGAGTTTGTCATCTAAGATAGGGATGGGGCAAAAAGTTTATGACTGGATTGCAAATAGACGAACTATTTTTCCTACTGGTTCCTGCAATGAGAAAACATGCGAAATTCCAATTAAAAAGTAGGGATTCTTTACAACACTTTGAGAAGGTACTTCTCAAAGTGTTGTATTTGTATATTTGTATTTTTTATATTCGTTTAGCTACAGCTAAATATATTGAGGAAACAATACTTTGAATAAAGAATATAATCATTACGTAATAAATAAAATACTCTTTATGAATCACATCTAATATGGCTACTAATGCAACGCCAAGAAGTATTCCTCCTGTTAATATTGAATAAGAAAAAGATTTAATTTTAAAAATTAATAACTCTCCTCGTTCATCCATTGATTCCTTTTTTCTTTCAAAATTGGCTTTGTATATTTCCGAAACAATAACAAGTAATGCTAGCACTATAAATAGGGTTGTAGTTAACGTAATCATACAACTTCCTCCTTAAATTTAAATACTTCTGTAATCTCTTTTCCCAATGAATTAGAAATCTTAAACGCCAATATCAATGAAGGGTTATATTTGTTTTTTTCTAAGGCTGCAATTGTTTGGCGACTAACACCTACGTCATCGGCTAAGTGTTGTTGGGTCCACTTCTTCTCAGCCCTTCCTACAGATATATAGTTCTCTAACATATGATACCTCTTTTCTTTCCGTACTTCTAATACAATAATTGTAGTTTATTTCTTACATATTGTAAAGTATTTACGACAATTAAATTTATTATACTAGATTATTCCCTTTAATAATTTACTTCCTCAAAAAATTATATATTGTAATAGCAATACTTCAAGATTAATTGAATGTTGTTAGAGTCTAGTCTAAGATAGTTCCGGGCAAAGAGAAAAAAGAAGTAATTATCTCTCTACACCTCTTTACTACAGTGCTGAAGGACGTTGGTTTAATAACGCTTTAACAGCTGCAGATGCATCAGCTGGTGGAGATGTATCCTCAACATCTAACTATTACGGATATTTACCTCAACCAGATAATATTATACTATTCAATTACAATAACGGCTTCTTTAGCTCCGTTATTATGTTTGTATGCCCGATATCTGCGCATGCTCTTGGGTTAAAGTCCCTAACTGTGAAAGTCGTTGTAGCTGTTATCTGAAAGCAAGATATGTTTATAACTTGTAGGATGCGTAAAATTTTATTTGTATTGTTCTAACCATTTATTTATTTTCTCCTTTACATTAAGTGTAGTGTCTTTTATATCATCATAAATAAGTGAAAAAAGTGAGTACCAGGAGACTACTTCATTATGAGGGTTATTGTTATTTATATATTGTAATACCATTTTTAATTCTTTCATTCTATTGTTATCTATATGGTTATGGAGATAAAGCTTCACAAAGCTATTCAATATATTTGTATTACGAACACTGGCATCTAATAAAAGTGCAGTTGCTTTTGAAGGTGTTACGTCAAGAGCTTCAGATAACGATCGTATTCTTTCATAATCCTTTTGACTAAACCTAGTTGTCACTCTGTCTGTTTTTCCTTGCGCTATTTTTCCTGCTATAGAGTTCCTTTCAAAATCCCCAATATAGTAAGTATTATTTAATGAATAATCCCTTCTAAAAAACTGTGATAAATGTTCTATGACTTTTTTTGATTGCAATCCTTTCAGGCAAAGTATCTCCACTACATCTTTTACAGGTGTTCTTGTAATATATGATAGTCTATATATGCAATTTTTAAGATCCACTGATATTGTCGGTTTAACATCTCTTTTTTTGTCAATTCGTGTTTTTCTTTTTTTAGCTCCTTCTTTCTCTACCCTACTCATAATACATCCTCATTTCCGTTTTTTTCTTTAGGACAGTGTCACTGTGTCCTAGACTTATTTCCATATATATGGTGATTGGGGAGGAGGTATGTATATATTCTTTTATAATTGACCAAACTTTGTAAAAACAAATTAGGGAGAGTTTGATATGAAAATGTCAAAAGAAGATGCTAAGAAATTAGCAAAAAAAGCTAAAGAACAAAGCAAGAAATACGGTATACCACTTAAAAAAAGAAAAAAACCATCCTGTACTGGATAGTTTTTTGAGGATAGTGTTAGGGTGCGTAAAATTTTATTTTTGATTGATCACAAATTCATTGGTACTCCGTTGCATGATTTAACTTTTGCTTATATCATACTTTAATTAAACTAAATAGTTTTCTTTATCTATCCCAAATCCATCAGCCATATCTAAAAGTTCTCCGTAGTCATAAAAGTCAATATCATGTAATTCATAATTGCACTCTTTATTAACTAGGGAATAAAGCTTATCTACATCGATTGTAAGTGTAATTGCTTTGTAAATAGTATCGATATTGTCAATTAAACCTGTTAGATCATAAAAATCAAAATATGATGCACTTTCATTGATTTTTTCTTCTAGTTCTAAATACTTCAAATGAAGTTCATTTAGCAATCCTTCCTGTCGAGCAACAAAGACCATAGATTTAAAAGCATGCACTAATGCTAAAGTGGAAACTTCGGATTTTTCATTATCTACACTTTTTTCATTTAATATGTTTAGTGTTTTCATTGTTTCTCCTCCTTAAATTCATTTTTTCTTTTGAAGTGCTTCCCGAAGAGAACTCAGTTCCCGCAAAGGGGAGTATTTTTCCCTTTTGCTGGTGAGAAATCTAAAACTAACAACATAAAGCGTCAATAGGACCATGAAATACCAGACAGACTGAAAGGAGGGAGGATATGTCGTGAAAGCCTATTGATGGTTTGTGCAGGTCTTAGTGGATAGGCGGAAAGGTTCGGGTGTCCTACCGCCTATCCACTTAGTCCGTCTGTTACGTTTTACGATTCGGGAAGCAAAAGGAAAAATATAATGAAAAAAGCAGGCGTATGCCTGCTAGCCTTGTTAACAATATCTTCGCTCAATAAAATCTTTTCCTAACGTAATCCTTTATTAGATTTCTTTATAAAGATAAATCTAATCCCTTTTGTTTTTTTCTTAGTTTTTTAGGATGTACATCCAAATTATCTGGGATTCCATCTTCATCTGTGTCAGGATTTATCGGATTAGTCCCTAACTTCTTTTCCTGAAGATCGGTTAATCCGTCTTTATCTGTGTCACGCATTGATAGGTCCTTTTCCACCTTTTCACGCATACTACGACCTTTCTTGCGTTTTGATAGTAGCTCAAAATCTTTTTTATACATTTAAACACTCCGTTCTTATATTTTTATAATGGTGGTCCTGATCGGTGAATATTCTTTCTCTTTCCTCTACTTTTTGATTTAGACTGAAGATCTTTTTCAAATTGATTTTTAGAAGCAAAGTTCCGATTTTCGAATATTTCTCTTAACAAAATATTTGTAACTCCCGAAGATACAATTGATAGATAGTTAGTTTCAAATTCAGTATTTATATTTTCATTTACACTCTGTAAAATACTATTTCCTCTATCCTCTTTTTCTACCAACTCTCTTGGATTTATTTTAATCAACATGGCTTTTGCTTCATTAGATAATTCATCCATGTTCCTTAGACATTCATCTTTAAAGAACATCAGATAACGCGGATTATCGACTTGGAAAGTTGGATACAACCGATTAATTGTTTCCTTACTTTCTTTTTGATTATCCGTTAATAAATAAATTATTCTGGTCTGATCTTTGGTGCTATATCGTTGTATATTAGGTATAGATTCTAGTGTGATTTCTTGCTCATAATATTCTGTCCCAATTATTAAAATTTCTTTTTCTTCTAGTGATAGTCTCTCAGCATCAATGGTAGGGTACAATTTTTCAATTTCTAAGTCATAAAACTCATTCATTAAATCTTTAGCTTTAAATATGTCAGTAATCTGCCCAACAACGGTTTTCAGTTGTTTCATTTCATTTGGGTACTTCAATGCCGACTGTTTTACTTTATTCTCATTTGATGCTGCAGTTACACCTGTTTTCTTTTCAATGCTGTCCCTTATGTTATTTAATTGCTTAAGTTTATTATCAATTGTTAGTACAAATGCATATCTATTACGCAGTAGATGGTTAACTTGTTTCTGTAAGTTTTCAGAGTAAACCTCATCTGCTATTTGATCTAATTCTTCCTCTGATAACAAACGATTATTGTTAATTGTTTTTTCTACTATCGAAATTTTTTCTTCTAACTCTAAGCTATTAACATCCCATGTAGAGTAATGTGACTTTATAAAACGTTCGCTTTCGTCATTTAAAATACTATTAGCTTCTATTAATAACTCTTCTTCTTTATTTATTCGGTCGAGTTGTTTTAATTTTTGTGCACTATCTTTTTTAAATTGAATCGATTTTCTCCATTTTTCTAACTGTCGTGTTCGTTCGTTTATAGATTGAATATTAACAAACATCTTTAATTCTCTAGCAATATTACTTAGTTCTTTTTTCTCCATTGGAGAAAATTTTCTAGCAAATTTATTTTGATAAGAAAATTGGTTTTTCTTTTCTTTATATTTTTTTAAATCCTCTACAGTTTGGTTATATTTTCTTACTTGCTTGTTATGAGAAACACGATCAGATATTTGTCCATTTTTCTCCATTTTTCTAGCAGTATAACCTTCGTGAATTGTAGGCATTTGTTCAATTCCTTGATCTATATTTGATAAATGAGAAATTTTTTGATTGATATCATTTATTTCAAGGTATTTATTAGTTTTTTCTGCCCATAATTCTCTCCAGAAATTAAAAACTACTTTTTTGTTCCAATCAGTAAGATCTACTTTATCAAAATCTTTTTTTCCATTTTTCTTTAGTATATGATTACCCTTTTCATCGAACTTGTATACTCTTTTTGATTTCATCCCCCAAGACCCATCTTCATTAAACGGTCTAATCGTTAGCATGACATGAAAGTGGGGGTTATTAATGTCATCTCTATGTATTGCAATATCAGAAACCATTCCACGATCAACAAATGCTTCTTGGCAAAATTCTAATGTTAGCTTTTCTTGTTGTTCATGACTTAGCTCAACTGGTAATGCAATATTAAATTCTCGTGCGAATTGTGCATTATAATTTTTTTCAATCTTATTTACTTCATTCCATAGTCTCTGACGATCATACACCCAATCTGGAGCATGATCTGGTCCAAGTATATGCGTGATTGGTTGAGTTTCTCTTTTATAAAAAAATGATTGATTGTCAACTTCATCAACTAGTTTATCGCCGGAACGATAAGCAGCACATGCTAAAGGGCTTTTTGGTTTACCTGTTTGTTTTGATATTCTGCTCATCACTTGTCCACTAAAATGATAAATAGCCATTATTGACTTCTCCAATCTATTAAACATGAGCAAAGCGAATTTTCCAACCACGCCTGACGCAAACAAAGTTAGAACATAGTTCTGACTTTTTTGAGCACGTCACTCTGAAAGAGTGTATAAGTGCGCCATTAGCTTTGCTATGGATCTATCGTACCATTATTACTGGGATTGATCAATCATATTTATATTGACAATAAAAATGACATTGTATGTCACATTGTATTCTGTTAGAATATAAAAAACAGTGAAATTGGAGGAATATAAATGCAGCAAAATGTCGAATCTAAAATATCAGCAATTGATGCACAAATCCAAAAACTTCAAGAAAAAAAGAAAAGGGAGATTAATAAGCTACAAAAGAATGTAGGAAAAAAATTTCTTTCTACTTTTAACTTAGAAGATAAACCTATATCGGAAATTAATGCATTTATTGACAATCTGAAATATGATAAGGAAAATCATGAGTAATGAAATTAATAAGATAAATGAAATGATTAGTAAACTTGAACGAGAAAAAAAAATTTATGAACATTCTCTAAGTAAAGTTAATAGGAAAAAAAGAACAAGAAGATTAATTCAAATAGGAGCTTTATCAGAAAAATATTTTGATCTTTATCAATCGGATATAACAGAAGTGGAGGAAATTTTTTCTCAGTTTTCTAACTTTGTAAAATCTAATAAGCTCGATAAACATAAAAAAAAATAGGAATTCTCAATATGAGATTTCCTATTTTTCGTTTAATTAATATATCTACTCTTTTGGGGTACTGGTATAAATGACATTATCTAGAAACCGTTCTATTACCTTTTGATATACGCTAAAGTTCTAATTCATTTGCTTTTAATTTTAAAGACTTGTATTCTTTAATTAAATTTTGGTCTGGTTGTTTATTAACAATTGCAATATCAAATATTTCTTTAAAGGCATATGAATCTGTAACAGACTTAATAGAAGCTTTCATCATTGATGTTGCATCTATATTAGACCAATTCAATTCATACCCATTCATTAAGGCCAATACCCTAAAGAATTCTCTTTGAGTTCTCCCATTACCCTCACGGAACGGATGCAGTATGTTGATCTCAGAAAAATAGAATGAGGATTGTTTACTAAACTTTTCTTTATCTAATCCCTGGAGGGATTTTCCTCCTTTTAGTTCTTTAAGAACACTATTTCCGTAAGACTCAATATACATCGGATGGGCAAATTTTGTAGCACCTTTTTCTATCTGTTCTTTTCTTAATTCTCCAGCAAATGGGTAAACATCTTGAAAGATGTAATTATGGATCTTTTGTAAATGTGTTAAACCAAATAAACCTGTTATTGGATCGTTATATAGTTGAGCTAACCTTCTTGTAGTATATGTGATTTCTAGGTTATCTAACTTTTGTTGCTCTTTTAAGTTAAAGTTATTTTTCAATACTTCAGTACCAGGATACCAATATAACGATTGACTTCTATATTTATCCCTCATCGGCTAACTTTTTAGCCCCTTCTTTAAATTCTTCTTCAGTTATCTTTTTATTTATTCTATCGAGTATTAATTGTTGTTGTTTTTCTGATACTTTAAGTCCTTCCATAGCTTGAGAAGCCTTAGCATATTCCATAGCTTTATTTACATCCATAGATCATTCTCCTTTGCTAATTAATACAGATATTATAACATTTAAAATGAACTTAGATCTGCACTTATCGTCTCTTCTCTATCCTCTTTATTAGATTCCTCTTTTTTCTCGTTCTTTCTTTCAGTACTTTGATAATTATTATTAATTTTAGATCTTAAATCATCTTGATCAATTCTTTCATTGTTGAAGTATAATATTTCTGTATGCAGTTTTTTAGCAATATTGTGGTCTGTTACATCTTCATATCCGAATCGGTCAATACAATGTTCTATAAGAGATAAGAAACTATTTTGAGGATTTCTTTGTGCAGCTATCCATTTTGTGAACTTCCTCTTTTGTTCATCAGCTCTCGAATCAATGTTAATAAGGTATCTTGATTTTACTTTGACCGTATTTTCATGTTCTTTTACCATTTTAAGTCACTCTCCTAAAATAATATAAAGAGGTCATCATGACCTCTTATATTAATTTTTATTGAAGATCAGATTTGCTAAATGAAAAGTTCCTCTTGAGTTCATTGTTGTGGCATATTTTTTAGGGATCCAAACAATTTTAAACCGATTATTTTCAGCAAAGATTTTCAATTCTTCCTCTAGATCTGGTCTAAAGGTGATACTTCCTCCGCCGTGAACAAAAATGTAATCTACATCCGAAGAAGCTAATTCCTGATAAGATAGTTGAATTTCTTCTAAGATTGTTTGTGCTTGTCCAAAGGTAGCCTCTTTCATTAAATCTCTTGCCAATTGTCCTTTTTCATTTTTTCTTTTTAACCACTCTTGTAATTGTTGACGTGTAAATTTATCACTAATATTAATTTGATCTTTGAGTAGACTTATTGCAAGGTCTGAGGCATGACCAACGCCTAATCTCTTACCTTTACTTAACCCTTGAACTGGGTTTACACCTTCTATTACAACAAATTCAGAAGTTCCATCTCCTATATCCACATGTAATGTTCTTGCATTTTTAAAATCTTTTGTTTCTCTAGGAATAGATTTATCTTTATCTTTATAACCATTTATAAAATCCTTTAGTATGTCATTTTCACTATCTAAAAATGCTAACATGGCCGTTCTACCTTCTTCAGTAACCTTGCAATGCTCTATCTTAATAGTAACCAACACATGTTCTTCACCTATATAAAGTGTAACTAAATGTTTCCCATTAAAACGATCTTCCAAGTTTTTAGCACTTTGTTTACTGTACTCAGATGATGGTATAGCCGTCGCTAACTTTAAATTAACATCAATACTTTTTTCTAGAGATTCACCTTTATTATAGGAGTCTTTTAATGCTTTAGCTGCAACAAGACTCAATGATGTGATTAAAGGCAAATCATGAGTAGATTTCCCACCTAAACTAATCATCATATTCGTTTTAATTCCATCATGCTGCATTGCTTTTTTTCCTACATAATAATCTCCATTTCTTTTAATTGCTGGAGAAGAAATATGTACAGTGAGATTATCGTATAGATTTTCTATTATTTGATCTGTACCCATATCTGTAGATTCTGGAGTTCGTGGTAAATGAGAAATTACAGAAGGTTGACGTACAAACTCAATTTCCCCATTTTCTCTGTATGCAATTTCTGTTTTCGCATTACCAATATCAATACCGAATACTTTTTCCATTAGTATCACCTCATATAATTTATCTTATACTTATTATATAATTTTTATATAAAAAAAGTAAACCATAATATATAAATTTTATATAAAAATCAATTTTAAACATAATTTATAATAATAAAATATAATAATTATATAATATTAACACTGACACATTTCTAATTTGCATATAATTATATAATTTTTTTATAGTTGTTATATAAAAATATTTATTTAATATATTAAAAAGTCATCTAATTATTTTCATATGAATATCTTGATGTTGGGAAGGATAATTGTGGAATAAAGTTGCGCTTATTAAAAAATACTGATATACTAATGTCAACAAAAATTGAACGACAAAAAAAAGACAACCAGCCATCTAATGAGTGCGACCAACACTCTTAGACGGTTCCCCCTATACACGGTAGGGAAAACACTGACAGGTAGTCTTCTTTCGTCTTTTTGATTTGATTCTATTGTACAAGAAATAGGTCAAAAAGTCAAAGGGAATTGCTGTTAAAAAGTCTATTTTATGCAATCTTTTTTTCGCATACAAAAGGCGATGTTTTCCTTTTATTCATAGGGATCATCGTCTTTTTTCGTTGTCGAAAAAAGGAGAGTAATCATGAGTATAGTTGTACAACCTCAAAAACCCCAAAAATTTACAATTGAAGGTGTCAAATTCTTTAAAAAACACTTAGACAAAATTAAATTACATTCTATGGTAACAGACGATCCTCTTACTACATCTGAAATATCTGTGTTTATGATTCTCCACTTATATACAGATGAGATGGGACAAATTCGCTCATTCACTAATGATTCTGATGTTAGCGAAAGAAAACAACTCTGCATCTCTAACATTGCAGCTGAACATGAATTAACCTATGAAACTGTGAAAAAAGCGTTCGATAGTTTACTATATAAAAATTATATTACTGAAGTATACACAGATAGTGCAATGCATTATGAGATAGTAGACTATGCCAAGTACAATCAAGAAATGATAGCGAAAAATAATAATGCATTTGAAAGATCTTCCTACTTCCGTATTCCTTTAATTTTATTCCAAGAAAAAATATTCGGTAAGCTTATTACACAAAGATATCATAAAGGACCAATCTTATTACTGGATTTATGTCAATACTTTACTGTTCAAATTGGGACAACCAGAAGATCCGTCGATGATGTTAAAAATATTCAAGGTATTCGAACAATGACATATTTAAAAAAGTCTTTGAATACAACAGCAAAAAGAGTCCGAAACTTCTTAACCATTGTACATAACGTATTTCAATTTAAACCATTAGAAGAAAAGATTAAACATCCAAATACAGAACGCAATAAAAGAAAGCGAACGTTTGTGCAAATATGTATAGATAAGTTTTCTTTTTCCTTAAATGGTGCTTGTTTTAAAGAAAATGATAATCAGAAACAGCGAAAAACATACGCAAGGTGCAAAAAAGAAATGTCGGCTAGGATAAAAAATTCAAATATTCCTGTTAAATGGCGTGATATGTTAGATATTAACAAGTCTATTAGCAGAATGGTGAATTTATCCCAACATTACCAAGTAGTTTCTTTAGATACTAAAATGCTAAATCAAATAATGTTCAAAGTAGCAGACACCCTAGAAACATTACATAATAACAATGAATTAAAAAACATCAATCGCTTAGGAGCATTTGTAAATAAATGTTTTACAAACGCATTAAATGATTTCAACGATTCTTTATCAGAATCTGAAAACATGGACATAATGATTGATTACTACAACAAGTATGGAGACTATCCCACATTTATAAAATAACGTAATTTCTCCTTCAAAACACTAATACTAAGCCTTTTCAAACATAAGATGTTGGAAAGGCTATTTGTCATGCAATCAGTTTTATTTAGTAAGATTTATTCAACCAACTTTACTAAAATTTTCTCTAAACACTTGGAAAAATAGATATTTATCATAACTACTATTTTTATGCACTGTATTTTTAGTTATCTAATTTTCAATAACTGTATTTATAAATATCTGATTAGTAGACATTTGTATTTACGTATATGTGGACTGTTAATAAAGTATTTTTAGACATGTGGATTAGTGAATACTGTATTTTATAAAAATCAAATAAGTGGAGGAACCCTGTAATAACAAGGGAACCACCACCTATATACAATATCCTTATATTCATTTGTTTTTTATTTATTATTGTTTTTTTTATTATTTTTGTTTTATTACTCTATATTGATTTTTACTAAGAAATATTTGACTATCCCAATTTACCAATCAATAATTTCAAATATTTGATAATCTTTTCTTCTTGAACCTCATTTAAATCTATAGACTCAAATAAATCCATCCAATGATCAATTTTGTCACTTCCCTTAGGATCGCCATCTAAGGAATCACTTTTTCCTCGTAGATAATCCATTGAAACATTAAAATAATCAGCAATTTTGATAAAATTCTCATATGAGGGACTTGCTTTAGCACTAGTATACTTGGTTATCAATGCAGGAGATGCATCAATAGCTCTTGCTAGATCAGCACTTGTAATACCTTTGTACTTAATAAGTAAACTAAGCCTTTCACTAAAAATTCTTCTGTGTTCTAATTCATTGTTCATTTTCTCACCACCTTTTTCTTAATTTTATAGGAGTGGGAAAAGTTTTTGTAATAGATAATAGTACTTTATAACTACTCAAAACAAAAATTATAGTCTAAATGTATTGAATTAAATTCAATCATATGGTAATTTTGTACCGTATCAATGTAATTATGTAATCAAGAAGGAGGATAAAATAAATGAAAAAAAAAGCCTTGAAACATAGACAGGAACTTATTTACCTAATTAATCTTCTAGAAACTAGATTGAAGTATCAAAAGAAATTAAGCTAAGTATGTATTAAAATATAGCCTTTTTATTTACCTACATTCAATTTTTATTTAAGCCTTTCATTACTACGACCAGTTAGGTAATCAAGTGATACATTAAAATAATTGGCTATATAAATAGCTGTAGTCAGGGACATGTCACTTTCGTCTTTTTCATATCTCTGTACTTGTCTAAGTGATAAAGAGAGGATATCGGCCAATTCTGTTTGTGAAAGACCTTGTTCTTTTCTTAATTCTTTTAATCGAGTTCCTAATGTTTTCATTATTACCATTCCTTATAAAAAATATGTACAAGTAAAAAATTAAATCTTGACATGACATGAGAAGTCATATAAACTTGCAATTAAAGTATATGACAACAAATGTCATATAATAGAAAGTGAGGTGTTGACTTGTTGCTAAAATACTTTAGAAAAAAAAACATTTAACACAAAGAGAACTTGCAGAGAAACTTAATATTTCATTGCGACATTACCAAAGAATAGAAGCTGGTGAAAGCTTTCCAAAAAAAAGTAAACTTACTATTCTAGAAGATATTTTCAAAACACCTCATAGAGTTCTGTTTGCAATTTCTATAGAGGATGTACCTGATTTTTTAAGGCGTTTTTTACCTTAATTGTAGCACACAAAAAGCATTAAAAGTAAATTTCATTGAGGTGATTTAATTGCGCAAGGTGAGTTTACCTAAAATGTTTCGTTTTCAATTTCTAGATTTCAATAATAGAGTAACTATTCGAACCTTCAATAAAGATATATATATACTTAAATCAGGTTTAATCGTTCAAAACATTGAAACGAAAAGACTAAGAAGGATTGAAGAAATTTATTATGAGATTAGAACAGTAAGAAGCATTAAAGGTAAAATTGTAGCAAAAAGAAAGAACAAGGACAGCGATTTATTTATAGTTGAAGCTAGTTAGACGTTTTACTACCATACATTATGATGTGTGCAATTGATAATGCACACCCGGACCTTGAAAACTACATAGAGCGTGGTTCTCGAAGAAAGATCACTATTCGAGTTAACTATACGGTTATAACTAGTTAGTGGACGTGTAGCTTAAAATCCACTTGTGATCCTAAGAACGACTTCAATTACTTGTAATAAGTAATCGTAAGGTTGTTGATATAAGCCAAAAATCAACAAAATGAAGAAAAGATTGTTTATTAATTATCGGTGAGACGATGAAAAATTGATAAACCCTTTTCCTCGACACTGAAGAAATGTAATAAGACAGTAATCATTAAAAATTATTGTGCTTAATAAAGAGGGGGCGATTAAAGCCCCCAATAAATCAATTGTTCACATGATAATGTATGCAAAACAATCCTTTTATAAGTTAATACTTTATAATTGCGATATTAAGAACGATATTAGAATAAAGGAGGTAACTTTACATGAAAAAGAAGCTCTTAATCGGGATGATAGCATTCTTTATAATAGCTGGAACCGCAACTGTAGCTTATGCATATAATCAAAAAGTTATTGCTAAAGAGCAAGAAACCATTGAAAAAGCAGAAAATGCAATTGATGCCCTATATCTAGACGATACTAGGATAAAATTAGCTAGCAATTTAGATGGAAAACTAAAAAATGCAAAGAAGGCAATTGAACTTGTACAAGATAATGATGTTAAACAGGAACTACTATCAGAAGTTGAAACAGTAGAGCATTTTAGAAGTGTACAAGTTAAGGTAGATTCAATTATTAAAGAAGGGGTAGTATTAAGTGATATAGATTCATCCAAACTAGAAAAAGTGAAACAACTCCTTGTTACAATTAAAGGAAAAAATGATTCCATATACACTTCATTAGAAAGTAAAGTATCTACAGCTGAGGCACAACTAAACACTATTAATAAAGCTACAAAAAAAGTGGAAACTGCCGAAGTAGCATTGAGTAATAAAACATATCAAAATGCGTCTAGCCTAGTCAAAAAAATTAAAAATAAAAGTATGAAAGATGAACTAAAAACTCGCCTTGATGTAGTGAATAAAAAAATTGTAGCAATTAAAGAAGAAGAGAAAAGATCCAAAGAGGCAGAAATGGCAGAGAAAAATAGAAAAAGTGAATTAGCTAAATCACAAGAAGCTAAGGATCAACAATCCAGCAATAATACAACTGCATCAAAAAATGCATCAAAAAACAACTCTAATCAGTCCCAAGAAAAAAAGAATTCCTCAAGTACAAACAATAAATCATCATCTAAGTCAAGTCAGAAAACATCAAAAAGTAAGGACACAACTAAAAAAAGTACCAAGTCATCTAACAAGGGTAGTTCTACTGGGAATTCTTCCAGTCAAGAAGGATTAGAAAATCGTGATTGGGATAAGATAGGAGACTATGCGGAAAACAAAGAGTGGGAACATAAAGATTCAGGCTATATATCAGGTGAGGGTGGAAACACTTGGGATAGTTATGAATGAGCTAAATAGTATAATATTTTGTGGAAGAGAGTTATTCATATAATGAATAGCTCTTTTTTTCTTTATTATAATAATTGGGAGTGAATAGGAGATAAATGAAGAGGTATATTAAAAAAATAATCTCAATTTCGATAATAGTATTAATACTTTTGCAAGGAATGGAAGGTGTCAATGTTTCGGCTGCTGGTACAAAAGTTGAATACCTAGGTCAAGCCCAATATGGACCATACATAGTTGGGAAATTTAGAGTAAATGGGGGAATTGCGTTTTGTCTTGAACATTATAAGCAGTCTCCAGGTACAGGAGCATCTTATAGTGCTGGATCTGTATATAGTAACAAGAAAGTAAAGGCTATATTATATTATGGGGCAGGAGGTCCAGAAGATGAAGTGGGTATGTCAGATACAGGAATTGTAGCTACTTCATTAGCATTGGATTCAGTTATTAATGGGAACCATGCTGAAGGAAGGAACAGAGTTCCTGGATATGAGAAATTAATGAATCATGCAGAACAAGAAGACGCACCAAGCGATATTATGAATTTCAGTAAAACAAATGTAAAATCAAGCGTTTCAGGTAATGTGCAGAAGTCAGAATCAATTTTATTTAATGCAGATCCAAAAAACTCTATAACATTAAAAGTACCAAACAAAGTTTCAATTCATGTAGGTAACAAAAAATATAATAGTGGATCTGTCAAAATAAAAGGAGGGCAATCTTTTTATTTTACAGCTGATCTATCATATGGAGAAGATGTTATCTATAAAAACTTAAAACCTAACTTTGGGAAGTATCAATCATTGGCCTTTATTCCTGGAAATTCAAATATGCAAAAATTAGGTATGATGGTCGCTGTTGATCCAGAACCCATGACTAATTTAAAAGTGAATTTTGAGGTACGTCAAAAGAAAATTGTTGTTGAGCATCGGGACAATTATAATAACAATTTATTGGAAAAGGATTCCTATACAAGAAACATAGGTTCCAAATATAGTTTCGGCCCAGAATCAAGTATTAAAAAAGGTACAAATACTTTTGTACCAGTTAGCAAATCTAAGAAGTCAGGAATTCTTGGCAATGAAAACATAACCTTGAAATTCTTCTATGACCTTCAACGCACTATTAAGATAAATCATATAGATGCTAGGGACGGAAGGTTAATTAAAACAGAAAAGGAAATAAAGGTAAGAGGAGAAGCATATAGCTACGCTCCTCGCGATGATTTAAAGAAAGGTAACTACACATATAGACCAGTATCAACTAAGAAGAAGTCAGGTGCAGTTGGTGGTTCTAACATAACGTTAAATTTTTATTATGATGTTCCACTGATAAAAGCTGGTTTAGAAAAGATACAAATTTATACGGCTCCATCAAGTGAGGGAATACCAGTAATAATTGATATAAAAAAAGATAATATTTATCCTTATTCTATTGATGATATGACTAAAGAAAAGATCAACGTTAATCTTTACCAAAATGATAAAGAGATTATAAGTAAAACATATACAGCAAAGAATCTCCCTACTTCACTAAAACTAACAGTACCTTCTAACCATCTTAAAGTTAATGCTCACCATCCTTATACAATAAAGTTTGAAGGGTATAATAAAAATGCTTTTGATATACCCAAAGACGAACTTTCAATTACTACAGATGGGTATACATCAGCCGAGCGTACTTTAAAAGTAAATGCTGATGAAGATACTGAATTAGGTTATAAAGGTGTAGTGAAGACAGAGAGAGAAGTAAAGAAAGATATGAAGGTCTTTTACGAAAATATTCATATACCTGTTAAAAAGGTAGATAAACTCCGTACCGGTTACGGATTTTTTATGCCATTGAATATGACATATCAGAATGATATTAGTAATGCTAACACCGACTTTTCATTTAATATGTATGTTCCAAAGGAAATAGTCGATGATAGCTATATAAAATATGATCTTAAAGAATCGGTAGCTTCTGTTCCCTTAGAATTAACTGTTGAGAAGAACAAGAAGGAAAAAGATAGTACTACTTCTAGACAATTACATGAACTGCAACATATAAACGTAGAAAAAAATACAGGCTATTTATTTAGTGATGAGCAAGTAGAAAATAACGACAAAAGAATAAAGTACGAACTAATAGATGGAAAAAGAAAGTTTTATATCCCTATATGGGGAGAAATAGGCGATTATCCTGTTTCAGTAGAGTCTGTTCAAAGTATAGGAATAAATCGAATCGATGTGAAGATAAATTACAACATAGATGTTTTTGCGCATATGTATGCACACATTGATTCAGAAACATTGGAAGACGATGCTATTCTTTTTAAACCTGTAAACAAACAAGATCCTTTTCCTAATGGTTTACCAAATGGATGGACACAATCTGATATAGAATGGATAAAAAATTAAATTAATAAAGAGAAGCTATTCGGGCTTCTCTTTTAATTTTTGGAGGGTAAAAAATGTTAGAACTAGTTAATGAATATTATGCAATGTTTCTTGTGATTTCACTATTATTATTAGGATTGACATTGTGGATAAGGGTTAAAAAAGTAGCATCAAAGAAAGATAAGCTTATTTATAGTATTTATTCATTGGTTATGATTGTGTTTACAGTACTCCTTATTCTATATAAATTAGGTGGTTGAATATGAGACACTTCCCAAAATGGATGATTATTATAGTGGTTGCCTTTGCAATGATTGCTACAGTCTTTACTTATATGAATCAGAGTTTTAGGTATAACGATATTACAAAAGTAATGAATGAAGCTGCTAGTATAGCTGTTTCTACAAACGTAGATGAAAGTATTAGAGTTAATGAAGAGAAAATGATCCTTTCTGTCGATGAATTTGAAGAGGACTTTAAAGTTCAATTTATGAAAGTTAACACAAAGCTGAAAGTAAAAAAATATGGATTTGATTACTTAATATCTGAAGATGGATTCTATAAAGCGGTAAAAATTAAAGTGACAGACGATGAAGATACCACTTATGAAATAAATTATGCAACAGATTTTGTAAATTCAAGTACTTTATGAAGTGAGGTAATAGGATTGAGATTTGAAAAAAATGTGGTAGAAATGGTTAAGGATGACTTAAAGGAGAATTATGCGGAAGTTTTTCATAATGCATTTACAGATCCAATAGAAAAAGAAGTACTTCGGAAAATATTAGAAGAAAGATACAAAGATTTATTTAGTAATCAAGAAAAACTAGACAGTATTATGAGGCAAGTAGTTGGATTTGACTTTGTAGAGGATTTAGCCAGAGATAAACGTATTACGGATATTGGATTTGATGGAGATAAACTGATTATTGAAGGTAATGGAATTGAAAAGTACATTGAACCGGAAATTAATGAAGAAGAAATTATACAATTAATTGCTAAATTTTCTAATTCAACTGGAAAAGAACTCACAGCAAAGGACCCTATACTTAATACAAGTAGTAATCACTTTCGATTAAATGCTGTACACACGCAAAATGCTGTAAATGGAACGACAATGGCAGTCCGTGTTACTAGACCAGGTTTAGCTATAACAGAGGAAAATTTCGAAAATTTTGCTCCATTGTTCGTCTTAGATTTTTTAAAGGCAGCTGTAAAAGCTAGATCCAATATATTTATTGCTGGTGATACTGGTACGGGAAAAACAGAGTTACAGAAATTAATGATTAGCTTTATTCCTTTTGAAGAAAGAATTGCTCTAATAGAAAGCAATAAGGATCTATACGCTAAAGAGAATTTTCCTGATAAGGATATATTCTATTGGGTAGCAAACGGAACAGCTACCGTTGAGGAACTAATAGCATATGCAGGATTAAGAAGTCATCCAGTATGGATAATGGTTGGAGAAGTGCTAGGTAGGGAAGTTTACCAGATGACACAAGGTATATTAACAGGTCATAAATTTACAACTACCTTACATGCAACTGACGCAAGAGCTATTCCAAGGCGGTTACTTGGAATGGCAAAAATGGGTTATAACATTGATGAGAATATGTTTTTAGATGACATATATCGATATGTAGATTTTGGCATTCACACCGAAAAAATAGATGGCATTCGTTATTTAAGTGAAATCGTTGAATATCATCATGATCATACAGCCACAACAGTCTTTAAACAGGTTAAAAATAAGAATGGATTTGAACGAACCACTGGTAAATTGAGCTCCAAATTCTACGAAAGAGCTATGAAATATGATTCCGATTTTAAAGGGTTTGCAGATCATGAGAGGTGAAAAAGATGGTACTTGGAACTAAGAAAGTAATGTCTATTGATGAATTAAATGCGTATAGGCAAGCTTATGGAACCCCATTTATGAAAAAAGAAATTTTTACTGCGTTAGTTGTTCCTTTTGTAATTAGTTTTTTAGCAGTATATATTCTTTTTTATTACTGGTGGTTGGCTCTTATTGCTGGATTAACAGGGGGGGTATACGGATATACTGTTCTAATAAAAATATCTGTACAAAGAAATTATAATCAACAAGCTATTATTCAAAGGAACCGTTTCATAAATAATATGACACAACTTCTAACTAACCCTAAAGAGACAATAGTAAGTTCACTAAAATGGTGTTCGCAAGATATTATAGCTACTGGTGAATTTAAAGAAGATATCGATAAACTTTTAGCTGATTTGATGGATGCGGGGCCAAAAAAAGCACAAAACGCTTTTGAAAGTTTGGGAGAGAAATATAAGAAGGACTTCGTATTCAATTTATTTATAGATAATCTATTAACAGCTTTTTTTGAGGGAAGAACCGATATAAATAAACTTAAAGAACTAAAATCTTGGCACAATGATGTGCTAGAACAGACTAATCTATTTGTAAAGAATAAAGAAAGATATAAATTAGATATACGTAAAATGCATATATATCCTTTAATAGTAATTCTTTTTTTAACATTTGCTATGGGATTTGATTCATATCTACTTTATTATGCACATAATCCAATTGGATGGATATCATCTATAATTATGATTTCAGTGTTGTCTTTTCAATTTCATAAATTTCAAAAGAGGTTAGCTGATGATGAAGTAATGGAGGTTACTATGTGGAACAAAAAATAATGAAATCTAATAAAAAGTCGTTTTGGCATTTAATTGCAGAAAATGATTTATATGAAATGGTTGAAAAATCTGGGTATGGGGAAGAAGAATTTGTTCTATTCCAAAAACGTAGGCTGAGGGGATCTCTTCTGTCAGTATTAGCTGCTATTGTACCTACAGTATTAATTAATGAATGGATGGCTGCATCAGCTATCCTTTTTTTTGTTGTTACTTGGAGAAGGTACTATACAAAAGAAAGGGAAGAATACCAGGAAATGTTATATCACAAACAAGTATCTTGGTATGTTTTTCAACGATTAATTGTTACTTACTTACAGAGTGAAAATGATTCTATTTATATAATCCTAAAAAAAGTACTTAATCGTATGGAGGAAGGGGAATTCAAAACGAATTTACAAAGGTTTATCATTGATATAACAGATGATCCTGAGTCGGTACTGCCGTTTATAACATTCGCTAAGAATGCAGCTGGTGGAACAGATTCCTCTTTAACTTTTATGACGGCACTATATAATTTTAAAAACTATTCTTCAGATAGAAGTGTTGTTAATGAATTAAGCGATGTTGCTAGAAGAGAAATGATGCGAGGAATACATGATATACGAATAGAAAAGGAAAAAGGATTCTATCTTTTTCCTACCAAAATACACATGGTAAACGTTATACCAATGTTTGGTTTTATGATTAGTGTTGCATATTACGTAATAACCAATAACATGAATTTTTAATCAAAATAGATTAAGGAGAAGATTATATGTATATGGAGGACTCGTCTGGTGAATTTGTATCACAGTTTACATTTATGTTAATTACATTCTTTTTACTTGCCTTTACTATATTCAGTATACATTTAACTCAAGCCATAGATTTTAAGACTTATGTAGATAGTCAGATTGAAAGAAATGGAGGGTTTACTCCTAAGGCAGAATCAAATATAAATACTTATTCCGAAGAACATTATCAGGGTAGATATTCAGTGGCAAGTTTATCGGGTACAGATAAGAAAACGTTTGGTGAGAATATTGACTATTTGATTACAGCACAAATGAAAATACTATTCTTTGATTTGCCCGATCAAATTATAAATATAAGAGGATCAACCATAAGCCAAGTGAGGTGATTCGATGAACAATATGGCAAGAAATATATTCTTTATTTCGGGTGTAATTGTACTAATAGCAATCCTTTCCATTGCCATAGAACATATGGATGTAATAAAGGATAGTGCTGTTAAGTCATATCGGGCAATCATGAGATAGGAAAATATTTGAAGGAGGTGAGTTAAATGAGCTTTGAAGCAAATGCAGATAGAAGTATTAATGGAATTTACTCGTTAATTATTGGTGTTGCTATAGGTAGCCTTCTATATGTAGCTTTACCAGAAGTATTCCAGCAACTGATAGATGTTATGAACAGTAAAATCGATACAATTGGCTAATATCTAATTGAAGGGGAGTACCAGAAAGTGAGGAATAAGTTATATGAAATACCAACCTATGAAAATTTCCTGAAAGGATTAGAGGAAATAAAAGCACAACAGTTGGAGGCACGTGAAGGTAGCCAAAATGCTGTTTATCCACTTGAAGGTAAGCACTATTTAATTGGTGGGGAAGGTGATTTAAGTTTTACTGGAACATTAGCTCAAGAACAAATCAAAAGTTATGTCTTGGATGCATGTGAAGTAAGCAATGCTGATCAGTTATTTGAAGAAGATAAAGCAGTGTTGGAAGAAATACTGCATCTAACTACAATTTATGAATCACAAGAGAAATTTGAAGATGATTTATATTCTATTTTCGGTCAAACTGGTGATGATTATGAGTGGTTTAATCCAGATGTCCTCACAAGCATAGCTAACAGTGGGAAAGAAGTTGTTAAAGACACTTTCCCTCCTTTTAGTGCAGCAGAGTTATTATTAGACTCAAAGAATGACTTTAAAATTGATTTAAATGAAGCTGCCCAGTATTACAATCTTAATAAAGAGATGGCCATGAAGGAAAACGAGAAGATACTCTCGTCATCTAAATACCAACCAGAACATCCCCTTAAACATACAGTGGATCAAGAAATCAAAGAAGTCCAAACATTATTAGAGGAAAATGGCCAATATCCATCTGTAAATCCTAAAATCAAAATATTATTAGAGCAACACTTTGAGAAGGTAGAGAAGTTAGTAAATGACTTCTCTGATAGCATTGAAGGAATATCCCATGCTGATATACCAAAAATTGAGGAAGGATTTAAAGAAAAATTAAGTAAGATATTTTCTGTTGAATCAAAAGAAATAGAGAAGTTAAAAAAACAGAATGCGGGATTAAAAGTCTTTGTAAATGAGATAAAAAATAAAAATCCAGAAACATATAATTCTGTATATAATTTTATGAAAAATTCACACCAAGAGCAAGGTAAAAACCTGAATGTAAATCCTAAATCACAAAAAGTAGAAGAAATACAATTATGAGTAAAACAAAAGGGAAGGTACTTTTCAGTACGTTCCCTTTTCTAAAGGAGAAATGAAAGATGTTATCAATAAGTAAAAATTATCAAGGTTATTTAAAGATGTTATTGATTATTGCTGTTACCATTGCATTCTTTATCATAGCACCAGACGTTAGTTTTGCAGCATCTACTGGACAAGTTCAGTCTAAAATAAAATCTGGTGTAACAGCTATTCAAACTGTTCTTACCGGGATAGTAGTTGTTGTAGGCATTGTAGCAGCACTAAAAATTCTTATAAAACATTTACCTGGTATAGATGACCCACATGTGAAAAATGAAATGTGGAAGAGTATTGGAGGAGTATTACTTGCTATTGCAGCTGCAGCTGCACTCATTTGGATAATACCTTGGATGTATTCGTTATTTACATGATCATGTTATAGAGAAAGCTGTAATGCTTTCTCCCTTTTAGGAGGTACTTGAAATGGATTTAGAACAAGTGAAGGAAGCTTTATTAGAAATAATCGATTCTAACTCTAAAAAGGGTAGAAAATGGTTCTTCCCAAAGAACGTAGATAATCAATATAAAATATTAGCCAATATGACGCTAAAAGAATTATTAATTTATATAGCACCTGCATTATTAATTTCAGTTGGAGTTGGCTTTATCCCTCCATATGATTCAGTGTTCTTTTGGTTAATTAAATCTGTAATTATAGTTCTAATTATAATTGCTCCAGTTGTTTATGTGAATTATAGACCTGTTAAATTTAGGGATAATATAAGAGCTAAGGACTATATAAAAGAATTCCTAGGGTATAGAAAGAAAAAAAAGATAATTTTTATTAAACCAAAAAATAATCTTTATGAATAAAATTAGGGGTGATTAAGTTGAGTACGGAAGAAGTTTACTTCAATGATGAAAGTCCAATAGAAGGTGTATATTCCGATTTTATCTACTTAAAGGAACATGCCCTTATAACTATGGTAAAGGTAAAAGGAATAAATTTTGATCTTTTATCACTTTATGAACAAAATTCTATCTTTGACGAGTATGGGGCATTTTTAGCTCAAAATATTCATTACCAGCCTGAAACAGTATCAATGACAATACCTATAAAAATGGGCGACTATCTAAGAAAATGGAAAATACAACATATAAAGTCTACACAAGATACAGAAGTCAATGAAAACCTTAGACAGTTACGAGCTAGTTATCTGTATGAATATCAAAAAACAGAAACAGATTTAAGTATGGCTGTAAAAGCTCATTTTATTATATTAAAAGAGAAGCTAAAGAAACCGACATTGGAATACTTGCAAGAGGCTGAGTCAAAGTTGATAGAAAAAAGGACAGAAATAATGAGATCTATTCATCAAGTTTTAAGCGCATATGACAGTCATCAAGAAGCATTAAGTGCAAACGAAATGCTCTCGGTATTACATCAATTCTTAGACTATAGGACATCGATTTATCATCAATAAGAGAGGTGAAATAATGCGGTTATTATCATTTCTTGATAAGAAAACCAAAAAAGAAAGCAATAATCAAGAAGAAAACCAAATAAATGGTTTAATAGATAAAGATGTAGTGGAAAGCAGATATCCATTTGTATTTGAATTAAATAGAGAACATATAGCTGCGAGTGGAAATTACATTAAACCTTATGTTGTTTTAAGTTATCCTACTGCGCCGATGGGGAACTGGCTTTCTCCTTTAAAAAGATTAAAAGGTAATATAACTATTACTCAACATTTAGAGTCGGCCAATGGAGAAGTACTGACAAAGCACTACAATGATACCGTTAAGAATAAAGAAGCTGAATTATTAAGAACTTTGGATCATAAAAGAAAGGAAATTCTTACGAGAGAAATAAAGACTGCAAAAAGACAGCTTAGTGAGTCTTTGGATGAGCGGAGCGCATTTCTATACTTATACACATATATTCTTTTACAAGCACACTCAGAAAGTGAACTAGCCTCATTAGAAGAAAGCTTAAACAGTGTCTTAATAAAGACAAAACTTAAAGCTATAGCACCTTATCGGAAGTTTTCTGATGCATATTTTTCTTCGTTTCCAATTGGTATTAATCGCTTGAAAGAATACACATACGCAATGACAAATACCGTAAGTGCTAGTTCTTTTTTTCCCTTTGACGATAATGAAATATGTGATTTAACTCCTACTTCTTCTATTGAAGGAATAAATAAAGAAACGAACTCTTGGATAGCAATTGATTATAAGGATCGTGGAAGAACTCTAAATCGAAATAAGGTTGTTTTAGGTACATCAGGTGGTGGGAAATCAACATATCTAAAATGTAATATCTTTAGGAAAATTGCCGAAGGTGAGGATAATATTTACATCATTGATCCAGAAGATGAGTACTCAAATGATGTAATTAAGTATGGAGGCACAGTTATTGACTTATCTAGTGCAAGTCCTAGCCGTATGAATCCTTTTGAGATTATATCTCAAGCATTAGATTCAGATGAGGACGGATTGATAAGAGATAGGCAATTGACAGATGAAGAAGTGGACAATTTAATACGGCAAAAAGTGAATCGTTTAAAAGGATTTCATAAAGTAAATATGCCAGACATGGACGAGGTACAATTGTCAGTTATATCAAATGTATCAATGAAACTTTTTGATATATTTAGGGAGAAGAAGGATTTAGATCAGATGGGACACGAGGATTGGCCAATCTTGAGCGATCTCCTTACATCCTTAAAAGCACTAAAAGATGTCGAACCTAAAAAGTTTCAACTAGTTGAACGGTATTGTTTTATTTTGGAAGATATGGTGGAAGGATCTAGTACTCTTTTTAGCGGTTATACAAATGTAGATATGAGTGCAAAAATTATTTCCTTTAACCTAAAACCACTTCAAACAGAAAAGGACTTACAAGCAGCAGCCTATCTAAATACATTTAGTTATCTATGGGAACTTTTTACAAGTAATAAATCACAATCAGACGAGCTATTTTGTGATGAGTTCCACTTTCTCTTAAAAAATCCAGAAAGTGCTGAATTCTTTCATCAAGCATATAAACGTTTTAGAAAATATAATGCTGGCGCAACTGTAACAACTCAACAAATTCAGGATGTTCTTGATGCTCCAGATGGTATTGGTGAAGCCATTGTTGGTAACAGTTACACAAAAATTATGTTTGGTTTCGATCCTCGTGAAGTAGAGCAAGTTATAAATCGGCTAAAAATTCCTTTATCAGACAAAGAGATCCACTTCTTAAAAGCTAAGAAGCAAGGAGAGGCATTAATTCTATATGGGGCACAACGAGCGTTACTAAAGAATGAACTTACTGAAGAAGAACTTAGAATACTAAATCCTAAAGCCTACGAAGAAAAAACAGGGAAAAATTCTAAAAAACAACCTGATTGGTCTGAGAAAATTTTGCTTTCTCATAATGAAATCAGTCAAATTACTAATGAATTGAATAAAGTAGAGGGATTTTAGGTGAAGAAAATAACAATGATGGACAATCTTACTTTATATATTAATAAAAGGGAGTACAAGATTGAGATTGACGAAAAGTTTACTAGAGTAGCTAGCTTTGAAGATATTGAAGACCTGGAACATTCATTGCCAGGCTTTTTTGATGTTGAGAGTATAGGTAGGCAAAATAACAAGATTTACTTAGTTTATGATATTCCAGAGGAATATGAACCAATCGAAAAAGCAAAAAAATATGTCTCGGTAATAAAATTACAATTAATCAAGAATTTTTTATCTATAGACCCTCTATTGGAATCTGAAGGAATGACATATTTAGATTTCAATAATATATTTTTTAAGAGCTTTAAAGATATAAAAATCCTTTATCGGTCTAATGGGTACTTACCATATCATAAGGATATATCTACGATAGACCAATATAAACTATTTATTTTAGGCTTATATAGTAATAAATATTCCTATAAAAGATTTTTAATTAACAAAGATATTCTATTAAGAAAAGAGAATGATGATTTCATGTATGCTGTTAATGCAGCTACATCGATAACAGATTTAAGAGCACTTATTGATGATAAGCTTGAAGAGGAGCAGACAAAGTTTTATGAGAAAGCGCAATTTCAGGAAACGAGTCGCAAAAGAGGAATTAAAAGAAAGATATTGTTCGGAATAATAGGAGTACTATTACTGTTGTTTGCTTTTGTAGGTGGAATGAAACAAATTGAAAAAAAGATGGCAAATGAGTTTAAGCAAGAGTTGATTGATGCAGAAGCTGAAAACGATTTAATTCTAGCAGTATCTAGTGGGGATACTGATCAAGCAGTGAAACTGATGGAAGATAAAGGGGAATCGTCTTTAGAGATTGCTAAGATGCTATTGAAAGCAGGGAAATTTGATGAAGCTATAGCATATGATCAGGACATTGAACATGATGTAGTTAAGCATTTGTATAAAATTAATCAAAAAGAAAAGATATTGGATCTAAAATCAGAATCGACGTTTCTAACCTATGAAAAAGAGATATTAGAATTTGATATTGATAACTTAATAGCCCAAGCACCACTTATTGAAGATAAGGGGACATTAAAAAGGTTAGCATTATCATTTATAGAACATGATAGTTACGGTCCTGCTAAAGATGTTCTTGAAAGAATGAGGAACGATAATTCTGAAGTATATAATTTTACCAAAGAAGAGTTAAAAGAAATCGATGGCTATATCAAAAAAGTTGACTTAGAAATAGAAGTCAAAAATCTCAACGATCAAATAGCTAATTTAAAACAAGAAGAAAACTCATTAGAACCAAACGAAGAAGATAAATTGAAAAAAGAGGAAGAAATAAAAGTTTTAGAAGATAAGTTAGTAGAAGTTCAAAAGAAAATCATAAAATTAGATGAGGAAATAGGGATGGATACTCGATGAACATTGTTACTAGTAAAGTAGCCTTAACTGTTGCCCAACAAGCAGCTAAACATTGGAAAAAGTTAGTGATTATTGCACTAGCTTTTTTTTTAATTATGATATTAGGTGTTTTCATGCTGATAGATGGGGGAGATTCGGGTGGCGCTGGTACTGCAAGTATTGATGAAGTCGTTTTAGCGTGGAAACCTGTTGTTACAGAGTATGCTAATAAATATGGTATACCCGAATATACACAAGTGATACTTGCAATCATAATGGTAGAAACAAGGGGCACTGCATTAGACATCATGCAAAGCTCAGAATCATTAGGCTTACCTCCTAATACTTTAACAGATCCTATAGAGTCGATTGATGCAGGAGTTAAACATCTTGCTTCTGTTGTTGAAGATGCAAAACAAAAAGGACTTGATTATTGGACTCCTATCCAAAGTTACAATTATGGGACTGGTTTTAACAATTACATTAATAATAATGGAAAGATGTATACTTTTGATCTTTCAAGTGAATTCTCTAAAAATCAAGCAAATGGTGTAAGGGTTAATTACAGCAATCCTATAGCTGATTTCAATGATAACTATCGTTATAAATACGGGAATATGTATTACGTTATGTTAATTCAACAATATGTGTCTCCTATTTCTACAGGAGGCGGTGATATCGGTAATGTAAATGCATCATCTTTAGGACCAGAAGTCTATCAATCATTAATGAGTGAGGTTTCAAAATATAATGGATGGCCTTATATATGGGGAGGTTCAAATCCTAAAGTTGGATTTGATTGTAGTGGTCTAACTCAATATTCATTTAACTTATTAGGGTATGATCTTCCAAGGACAGCAGCTGAACAACATTCTCATACAATTCCTGTTGCAGATCCGCAACCAGGAGATTTAATCTTCTTTAAAGGAACAAATTCAAGCCGACCAGATAATGCTATTACACATGTTGGTATTTATGTAGATAGTCAAAGAATGTTTAATGCAAGCAATAGTGGTATTGGATACTCTAACTGGAATCAAGGTTATTGGAAACAACATTTTGCTGGTTTTGGAAGAGTTGTAAAATAAAAAAGGGAGAGAATGAAATTCGATGCAATTAGCGTTATAGATGCTCCAAGTAGTTTGACAAGAGATTATATTATTCTAATGGAATATGGCTATCCATATGAGAATTGAGGAAGCCGAAGGAGAACTTGAAGCAATTAATTTTTATTGAAGGGAAGCAATTGAATGAAACTAAAATTTATAATTCCAATCTCTGTTGTTTTTGTAATTTCTATATTTTCTAACATAGCATTAGCTTTTAATGTTGTAAATAAAGGCTCTGAGCTAGAGAAAATTAATTTAGACAATACAGAACTACAAAAAGAGTTAAAAAGCTTAGAAACAGCTTTAAATAAAGCTGAGAGTACCATAAAAAATGAGAAACTAACTAATAATCAAGATGCCAAAGAATTAGTTACAAAATTTTTCAAGACACAATACGAATATGATTCTACCAACTATAAAGGTAGATTTAAAAAAATAGAAAAATTTGTAAGTGAGGGTGTATATGGACAGTTAACGACAGCTGGTATACCTGAAGTCCCTAATGTTAATTTTGAAAATCACATAAATGATATGAAATTGTTCTTGACAGCCCACAATAATGAAATTGTTGGGCTTGTTTTATTAGATACGTCCTACGTAATAGATGGGTTTGATAGTCCTGAGACAACGCAAATATTTGAAGTGAAAGTCACCGAGCATGAAGGGAAACAAAAAATTGTTTCTCTAGAGATACTTGGAACATTTGCTTCAATGGCTGAAAGCTAAAGGAGTGTTAATGTTGAAATTAAAAATTGTTTTATTTACGTTTTTCTTTGTATTTCTGTTCTATTTATCTTTATTTATTGCAGGGTTTATTCCTTTTATAGCGCAGTATAAAACTGAATTTAGACCGGAATTACTTAATGAATACATTACGAACATTATTTTTCATCCAATAGATAGTATTAATCAAATGTTAGTAAATCAAAATCCTTTGTTATTTGTAGCAATGGGTGCGGCCCTATTGTTATTTGTTTATCTAATCTATAAAACAAAAACAAAAGACTATGAGAATGTAAGTGATACTTACGGTGTTCAAGGTACTTCGAGATGGGCTAAAAAAAAGGAGATTTTTAAAGTACCAGAAGACATTACAATATATCCAGCTGAAAATATGTTGAAAGCCATAAAGAAAACATTAAGGAGTTGAATAATCTATGTTGCCAGATAGTACAAGTGGAATCGTGTTGGGGGTTAAAGATAAGAAGGTCTTAATACAACATGAAAAAAGTAAGATAGCAAATAGAAACACCTATGTGGTAGGTGGTCCTGGTTCATTTAAAACTCAATCCTTTGTGTTGACCAATGTAATTAATAATACAGATTGCAGTATTGTTGTTACTGATCCTAAAGGAGAAGTATATGAAAAGACTGCGAAAATTAAAGAGGCTCAAGGATACGAAGTAAGAGTTGTTAACTTTAAGCATATGAATTTATCGGACCATTATAATCCCTTTGGGTATGTAAGAAGAAATTTAGATGCTACTACAGTTGCCAATACAGTTGTGAGCGCAAAAAATGATCCCAAAAGGAAAGATATTTGGTTTAATTCTCAATTAGGACTTCTAAAGTCACTAATTCTTTTTGCGAAAATGGAGTTCCACCCAGATAAAAGAAATATGGAAGGGATATTAGATTTCTTGCAGGAATTTGATCCAGAAGAAAATTCAGCAGGTGAAAGTTTGCTAGATATGGAATTTATGTCTCTTCATAAAAGACATCCTGCGAGAAGAAGTTATGAACTAGGGTTTAAAAAATCACAAGAAAATACGAGAGCTAGTATAATTATTAGCTTGCTTACCACTATCGGTGACTATGTAGATGATGAAGTTTCAGAGTTCACCAAGAATAATGATTTTTTCTTTGAAGATGTTGGAAAGAAAAAAATTGCTTTATATGTATTAATTCCCACAATGGATTCCACATGGGAGGGATTGATCAATCTATTTTTCACTCAGATGTTCCAGGAATTATATATTTTAGGAGATAAGAATGGGGCTAAGTTACCTGTTCCTATACTATTTTTATTAGATGAATTTCCAAACCTTGGTAAGTTTAATGATTATGAGGAATTCCTAGCAACTTGTCGAGGGTATAGAATAGCTTGCTGCACAATCTTACAAAACCATACTCAAATGATAGATAAGTACGGAAAAGATAAAGCTGAATCTATTCTTGGAAATTGTGCTATTAAAATTTGCTTAGGGAATGTTAATGAAACCACAGCTACTTACTTTAGTAATATGACTGGTAAAGCAACAGTGAAAGTAGACACTGGTGGGCGTTCACTAAATAAAAACTCAGGAAGTACAAGTAGTTCTTCAAGTAACTCGAATTATAATTATTCGCAAAGAACGCTTATGAATGCTGATGAAATTCAGAGAATGTCTAAATTTGAAAGCTTGGTTTTTATAACGGGAAAGCATCCAATAAAAGCCAAAAAAGCAATGCAATTCGAGCTTTTCCCTGATTTTGTAGAGGGATTTGAAGTATCTCAAATGGATTATAAACGGAAAGCTAGTAGTGCAGCTAAAGAGCAAAGAGAAAAAGATATTTCCTTATATGAATCTCACCAAAAGGATAAACAAGGCTTGGATATTTTTGGAGAAGATCACGATATTGAGGAACAAAATATGCAGGATGAAACACTATCTGAAGTAAGAAAAGAAATGAATAAATACCAGGAGTATCAGGAGTCTCTTAGTGTTCTAGATTCTATTTCTAATGAAGGTGAAAAAGAACACGTGAATTGAGGGTGATTTAATGTTTGATTGGATAGGTGATAAATTAAAAGAGGTAATTGAAGACACTCTTAATGGGTGGGTAGAGGAGTTTATAGAATGGATTCTGGTTTTAATAAACAAACTTGTATTTAACTTACCTGAATCCAGTTTTGTAGACAATGTGATGACGTTTTTTGCTTGGTTTACTGGTGTATTTGCTGTTGTTATAGCTTTATACAAAATAATTGAATACATCATCAATACTCAAAATGGTACGCAAGAATATCCATTAGATGAAATTCTTTTAAGAGTAATTAAAAGTTCAGGTGCTATGTTGGTTTTACCTTGGATACTTAAGATACTTATGATGGACATAGCTTTACCAATAGCGAACTATTTTTCATCTTCAGGAACTGATTTTGAAGGGAAAGGTGCTTATACCGTTATTAAAACGGCATTAGCTGGGAGTGCAATTGGCGTTTCTGGTTTTGGAGGAATTGTTTTAATCATAGTTCTAATTTTTTTCTGTGTTGTGTTTGCTATGTTCTTGTTTTCAACCTGTATATTTTATGCAGACTATATAGTTATGCAAGTATTAGTAGCGCCAGTTTCCTTATCTATGATTGCTGATGATAATAACTACTTTCAAGTTTGGTGGAGAGAGTTATTATCAATAATTGTTTCGATGCTAGTTAAGTTGTTTTTGGTCACATTGATTATAAATACAGTTTTTTCCAATGGGAATATATTCTTGGCTATTGGTGCGGGTGCGTTAATTATAAAGACACCTTCTGTATTAAAAAATATGTGGTATGCAGGTGGTGGATCAAGAGCTGTTTCAAGAGGTGCAGGGTCTTTAGGGTCTATGGGTTCACGTGTTTTACTCACAAAATTTTTAAGATAAGGGGGGGAAGCAATGTATCTTATCATTTATAAGAAAGGCGTAAACTCTGAAAAGTTAAGAATGGAATTTGGTCAAGCTTTAACTTTTGTAAAAGCAAATGATATGTTTCAAGAAGCAATATACAAATATAAACAAACGGGACAAAGTATTAAAATTGGTTATAAAATAATAGAAGCTGAATCAGGCGAAATAATCTTTAATTCTAGAATTAACATAAACAAAGATATCTCTAGTCTCTTTTCAGTAATTATAGAGAATTCTAATGCCCCAAGCCAAGTTGTTAATTATATAACTAGAGTAGAGAATAGGGAAATTGTAGAAAGTGATAGCTCAGTTACTTATACAGGTCAATCAGAAGAGAAAAATAAATTAGAAAAACTTAAAGAAGAGAAAAATAATATTTTACAACAGTTAAAAAAAGAAGAGAAGAATCGTCTACAGAGAGATTTAGAGTATCAGCAAAAAATGAAGGAAATTCAAGAAGAAAAGAAGTCATTAGAAAAATCAATAAAACTAAAAGAAAAAGAAGAAGAGTACAAAGAAGCTCAGAGGATAGAAGCTCTAAGGAAACTTGAGGAAGAAAAAGCTGAAGCAATTAAATTGATGGAAGAAAAGAGAGATCGTGATAAAAGGAAAACAGAAGAACATGAAATTCGATTAAAACAAGTTGCAGAAGAGGTTAATAAAGCAGAAATTGAATTAAGTAGCGTTGAAACAGAGGCAGAGAAGAAAGTATTAGAAAGAAAGAAGGAGCTTCAGGATTTGCAAAACCAAAAAGCTGAAGCTGATATGAAAGCAGGGTTAATACAAGCTCAAAGTGAAAAAGAAGAAGTTCAACATCAACAAGAGATTAGTTCTAATACTACTCATAGCAGTGTTTCTGAAAATAGCGATTTACACACTAGATTAGTAGTTCCTAAGTTAACTTTTAAGGAAAAACTCCAGGAGATGGATTTAGAAGAAGCAAAACGGCTATCAATTACGTATTGCAAAAAAATTATTAGAGGCTTAATAACAAGCATTAAAAATACTGCTGGTGTTATAAAGAATTATTATGTAAAACTACAGTCTAATAGAAAAGAGAAGAACGAAAGAAAAAATAAAGAATTAGAAATCCATAACATGGTAGCTAACGAGAAAGTAAAGTTCATGGGTGAATTAAAAAATGAACGTTTAAAGATGCAAAGAGAGATGGAAAAAGAGCTAAGAAAAAAAGAAAAAGAGGTAAAGCGGGATAGTCAGATTGCTGCTAGGTATCGTGCTGTAACTAACAAAAGGAGGAATTTATTTATTCCCTTCAAATCAATATTTGTGATGTTAGCTTTTTTTACATGTGGATTGAGTATAATTTATTATTTAAACCTAGGTAGTGATATTGCTATCATTTCGCAATTTAAAGACTATATTCGAAGATTCTTTGATTATTTCTAAGAAAATATATAATTTACTTTTTTCTTTTGGGATCTAAGAACGGGGGAATTTATAAAGATAATAATTATGGAGGTTGAGAAATGAGCAATATTAAAGAAAAAATAAAAGTTACTGCTGCTGAAATAGAAAAAGCGAATAATATAAATGTTCTTGAATATCTATTATTGATCGGTGAGCCACTAAAGAACGAAAGTAATAATTTCTATAGACATATGGATCATGATAGCTTAGTAATTAATTCTAAAAAGAATTATTTTTCCTGGAATAGTAGAAATGTTTCTGGAAATGCAGTAACTTATCTGATGAATATGTACGATTTTTCATTTCAGCATGCAGTAAAAAAGATTAATACTGATATGGAAGGTAAGAATTTATCACTTTTTGAAGCTCCTAAACCATCCTATCCAAGTGAATTTAATTATGATGTAACAGAATCAAGCACTAATAAGAACATAATTGATTATTTAGTTCATGATAGGAAGATAGATTATGATTTGGTCCATTCATTTATTCGATTAGATTTAATAAAAGAAGATTCATATAAAAATGTTGTGTTTAAGTGGAAAGAGAAAGGAAAGTTAATTGGAGCAGATTTGCAAGGAACTAGGATAATTCCTTTGGAAAAAAGATTCCATGCTGATAGATTGTATTTTAAAAAAGTATTACCAACTACAAGAGATGCAACCTATAGCGGATTTAATATAACAAGGGGGTATCCTGATAAAATTTATTTCTTTGAATCCTCAATTGACTTATTAAGTTACTTCTCATTAAATCGATCAAAGTTAAAGAATTGCCGTTTACAAAGCATGAATGGCTTAAAAGGAGAAACAGTAATTAGAACCTTAAAGAATACTTTAATTGAGTTAGAGGAAAATGGAAGGACTTTAGATAGTATTGTACTATGTGTTGATAACGATAGCGCAGGAAAGGAGTTTGTTGATAAACTTCAAGAGCTGAACTTAAAACGTAAAAGCGACGGTAAATCACTAATTGAATCAGATATACCTAAAATGCCAGCAGGTCAAAAAAAATGGGATTGGAATAACGAGTTAAAATTTATTAAGAGCAATTCCTTAAAAAAAAAGAAAGACCAGGGTATTGAACTGTAAGGAAGAGGTCATAAAAATTGATTAGGATGTTTAGTCAGATAGAGGAAAGTATCAATTCGGCTTTAGATGTTGATTTTATATGTGTCAAATTTGGAGAGAAAAATTCTTAGGGTGCATCAAAACAGTATTTGTTATTGGTGTACTCTGTTTTTATTTGGGTATAAATACCAGGAATTTTCACAGCTGCAGTAACCCTGTTTCTTTTTTAAAAGATTAATGAAGGAAAGGTCAAAAACAAAAGATAGGAGAGAAAAATGAATCAGACGAACGGAATATTGATACCTACAAACTATCCCTTCTCTACTAAAAATTATAACCATATCAAGGAAATCGAACTGATGATGGAGAAAGAAGGATTTATACCAAGTGAGTTTGAACTGTGCGAATTGCCTATTGAAGGTGTTTATTGCTTTGATAGAATTACGTCCCATTTAGGGATTGATTACTTTGTGATAGAAGTAATGGATAACGAGCGACTAGTACCAACTTACGTTACTTACGAATGTGATGAAAATGGGCATAATTCTTTTGAGACAGATAGCATTTTAAACTCTATAACACTGAATGCAATTTTTGAAGATCAATTAACCTTTCCTTTTAAGAGTATCACATCTAATAGTGTATTTTTGAAAGGTGTTAAACTATTAGATTTGGTTCAAGAAAAAATCTATCTGCCAGAAAGTCAACAAAAGTTTTATAGTAGATTGATAAGTCTACTCGAATTTGAAAAATTATCATTGGATGATTGGTACATTGATGAAATAGCCTATCTTAAAACAGAAATACATTATAGTCTCTTTCAAAAGAAAGAAAACGAAAATTTGGTAATAAAATATGAAACAAAGAAAGACGCCTTTTTCCCTATGTATTTTGCGATGGATACAATCGAGTTACACTAAGGAGCGATAACAAATGAAAATGACTTATAAAAACATGAATGTTAGAGAACTAGAAAATAGTTTGAAATCCCTTTTACCTAATGCAAGCGAATTTGAAGTAGAGCTTTCACTTGATGGAGATGGACCGACAATTGTGCGTAAACAAGTAATGAGTTTGGAAAGTATTATTAATTTGGTTAAAAAGCAAGGCTTTAAAATTTGAAAAAAGTGCTGAAAGAGGTGGGTAAATGAGGAATTGAAAGCGATAAAGGGATTATGGAGTGGAGAGATAAGCGAAAATAGATAGCGAATGTAAAAGCTTGGCTAAATGAATGAGAAATGGGGAATTTTAAATGAATGAATTATTTGTATGTGAAAAACCTAGTGTAGCAAGAGATCTAGCTACAGCTTTATCAGGTGGATATAAAGAAGCTGAAGGACATTATATAGGAGAGGACGGTAAACAATATACTTTTGCTTTTGGCCATCTTGTTACCTGTGTGAGTCCTAATTCTATAAATGAAGATTGGGGGTGGAAAGGAGATGTAAATAAACTTCCATTCTTTATGAAGGATATCCCTTTAAAAGTTATAGATAAGCCAGGTGTGAAAAAGCAATTCATAACAATTAAAAAGTTAATGAAGAATACGGATATAATATATATTGCTACAGATGCGGGGAGAGAAGGAGAGCATATATTTAGAAAAATATATGCTATGAGTGGTGTTGAAAAGCCTTTGAAACGTTTATGGATTCAGGATATGACAAAAGAAGGAATGAGGAAATCTTTCAAAAATGTAAAAGATGGATCACTTTATAATGGGTTAGCAACAGCTGGAAAGTTAAGAGAAGAATCAGACCTATTGATTGGCATTAATAGCACTATGATGGTAACTAAATTGAGCAAAAGTCAGAAAGTGCTTTCTTTAGGACGTGTGCAAACACCAACTCTTTCTATGGTTGTTAAAAGAGATCACATTATCAAAAACTTTTCTAAGGTAGTGCATTATTCAGTTGCTGCTACTGATAAAAATGGAATGAAATATGAATTAGTAATAGATAAAGATATACAACATACTAAAGAAAACGCAAAAGAAATATTAGCATCTCTAGGTGATCGGGTAGAGTTTGATATCTCTACTCAAAATAAAGAAGTAAAGCCTAAAAAACTTTTTGATTTAACGGAGTTACAAAGGGAGATGAATACTAAGCACAAGTGGAGTGCAGCGCATACTTTAAAAATCACACAATCACTGTATGAGAAGAAGCTAGTCACTTATCCACGTACCTCAAGCGCATATATAGCCAGTGATTCAGAATTACCTGGACTATTAGAAAAACACGCTGGCCATTCATGGGTTGATGAAATTATTTCAAGAGGGTATAAAATTGAACAGTCATTTGTAGACCCTTCTAAAGTCTCCGACCACGAAGCTATTATTATTACATCAGAAGTAGCTGAGAATATTTCAGGGGATGAGGCTATACTATATGATGAAGTATTTACTCGATTTATTGCAGCGTTTTTCCCTTGTGCAGTAAAAGAAGAAACTGTCGCTACATTTATGGACCAAAAACATATCTTTAAAGCTAAAGAAAGTGTATTAATAGAACTTGGATGGAAGTCTCTTTATGGAGAAGAACTCACCGAAAGTTTACTAAAACATACGAATTTAAGTGATATTGGTGAATACAAATTGATAGAAAAAGAAACAAAGCCACCCAAACCATATACTGAGGCAACATTACTGTCAGACATGAAAAAAGCATCTAAATTTTTAGATGAAGTTGCTGAGAAAAAAATTATGAAAGCAGTTGAGGGGATAGGTACAGTTGCAACAAGAGGTGAAATCATTGAAAAACTAGTTGCAAGAGGATTTATTGAAAAGAAGAACAATAAAATTGTTTCTACGGAACTTGGTAAAGAGTTAATTGCAATGATGCCAGAAGATTTTTCTTTGTATAGTGTAAAGCTTACTTCATTTTTTGAAACTCTGCTATCTCAGATCGAAAGAGAAGAGATAAGTGAAGATACTTTTTACGAAGAGCTGGAAGGTCTTGTGAAACAGATTGGTGATGAAATCAAAGGGAATGTTAAGATATTATCTTCTAAAAAAAATATGGAAAAAGAAGTGATTGCGGAATGTCCTAAGTGTGGAAAACCCGTTTACGAAAATAGTAAAGGTTATTCTTGTTCAGGATATAAAGAAGGATGTAGCACTACTATTTGGAAAAATGGATTGAGTAAATTAGGGAAGAAGAATGTTACGAAGAATGAAGCGAAAAAGCTTTTTTCTGGAAAGAAAGTTATGGCTAGTTTGAAGACAAAGCAAGGTAAGGCCTACAAAACAGAGGTTGTTTTTAATTTAGAGAAGAATTGGATTGAATTTGCTAAAGGTTTCGCAAAGGAACAAAAACAATAGAGTAAATTATGCTCCTATCAATTGATAGGGGCTTTTTATATGAACAATTAAATACCAAAGAGGTGGACCGTTTTGTGAACAGTGAGTGTTTAAGTTTTAGAATGATTTACGTTTTGTATTATATAAAATCTAAAAATAAAAGGAGCAATTTAAATGAAAAATTTCAAAGGAAAAGTTATAGGTATGGCAACAGCATCTTTAATGGTAGTGGGATTATCAATTCCAACAGTGAGTTTCGCGGATACAGTTACCTCTGAAGAAATATCTGATTTTAATTTAGTAGGAGGAGAATTAGAACTAGAAACTTCCCCCGTAGTTTCATTTGGAGAGTTAGAACTTACAGCTCAACCTGAAACACATAAAACCAGCTTTGAAACAAACTTTAATGTCAAAGATGCTACAGGTTTGCAAAGAGGGTGGAGAGTTGACGTATCAGCAAGTCAGTTTAAGGTTGTGGAGCCAGAGGGTGGTTTTGCAAGTGGAACGGAAGCTTATGAACTTCCTGTAGGTTCTTTGTCACTATCACCTTTAGATGACATATCTAGAGTTGGTATAGGAACAGGGGTACTTCCTAAAGACACGGTAGATAGAAGTACTTTAATTGATGACGGTGCAGTCAAGGTAGCTGAAGCAAGGGTAGGCGAAGGAATGGGAGAATTTGATCTTACTTATGCTGAAGATGCTCTTTCTCTAGTGGTAGACTCAACTACTGCAAAATTAGATGAGGTTAATTACCCCGATGGCATAACACCTTATGAAGCAACACTAACTTGGAACTTAATACAAGCACCATAGAAACAAATAGAGAGGGTGCTTTTAGCACTTTCTCTTTATAAAATAAAACATTAGATGGAGGATTTAACATGAAAAAACTAGTAACAATAGGAATGGCAGTATTACTAACGTTAACTATGTCAACACAGGTTTTTGCGTATTCGGATTGGTATACTAAGTACGATTTTAGCAATGGATTATTTGATAAATATCCCGGTTTAAACTCTGATTCTGAATTTGATAACATGGTTAATAACAGTGAATCTGCTACTTATGGTAACGGTCTGTTCTTTTCTAAGGGAGAATCCAAAACAATGGATCTAACTCAAACCATTCACGTTGAGGCTTTTTATGCTAACGGTAGGAATGGGGATGCCATTTTAACCTTTTATAAGCGAAATGCAGACGGAGAATATATCAAAGTAGGTAGTGGAGACTCAAGCGACTATAAATCCCCACATACTTATGGGAAGTACGTACCAATTGACCCAGGCGTTGAAGCAGATAGGGTAGTAATAACCAATTCATCAGAGTATAAGACTTTGACTTTACTAGAAATGGAATTATTTGAGGATGAGTCAACAGTTACTATTTATAAAGATGGGTTATTTGATAATGGTTTAAGTGTAACTTCAAGTGATGATAGCGCTTATGGTAGTTTGCTAGATAACGATATAAGCACTGGATTATCAATCGGTACTAAGAGTAAGGTAACTCTTGAGCTGAGTAATTTTGTAACAGCAACAAACGTTTTCTTGCATCGATCAAATACTGTAAATACAAACGACGATGCAGTGGTAGTTGACTTATATAATTCTGAACTAGACGAAGTAGTAGGTTCAGTACAAACTTCTCAGAAAAACTACCAGTACCTAACTGTGGATAGTACTGATGAATTCGACCAACTTATTATGCGAAATAATAGCTCCCTTCGCTCGCAAGAGGTAAACCAAATAGAGGTATTTGGGAATGTACAAGGTAGTACTGATGGATCGGACGAGGACTCAACAGGGGATGGTTCAACAGGTGGGGATGATACAACAGATAATGATCCTCCAACAGATGGTGGCTCTAATGACGATGGTTCGGGAGACGATAATTCTAATGGTGGGGACACTTCCTCTGAGGAGGATGTAGATCTTGGATTAGAAGGCGGTAATTTCTTTTTAGAGACTACTTCAATAACTTCCTTTGGAAACATTTCTTTAGGAGCAAAACCTAAAACAGTGACAACATCAATTGATGGACCTATTAGTGTAACAGACTTGAGGGGAACGCAAGAAGGATGGAGATTAGATGCTACTTCTACTAATTTTAAAGTGGTAGAGCCAGAGGGCGGTTTTAAGAATGGAACTTCTGCTCATGAATTACCTGTAGGTTCTTTGAGCATTTCACCTTTTAAAAGTATTACACAAGTAAACGGAGGAGATGGTGGAAATCCTACTATTTCTTTATCTAATAAAACTATACTAGATGATGGAACAGTTACAGTAGCAGAAGCTTCAAGTGGTGAAGGTACAGGAGTTTTTGACTTACAGATGCCAACTGATGCATTATCTTTGGTAATAGATACAGCTACTGCAAAGGTTGACAATGTTAATTATCCAAATAGCAAAACACCATACAAAGCAACGATAACGTGGAATTTAGTTTCAGCACCATAATATTTAGAAGGGTAGAGTAAATCACTCTACCCTTTTTACGTATTTATTAAAAAGAAAGGGATTGATTCAAAATGTTTAAAAAGGCAACTAGTATTTTTCTAATTATGCTTTGCGTACTTGTCTCAGGTTTTAATGTGAGTGCAGAAGAGAAGCAACCCTACACGATAAAGCCAGTTTTACCTTCCAATCAAGACAAGGGAATTACCCAATACATTTCAGTTAGCACTGATAAATCGTCTATTGAACAAAATATAGAGTTTTTGGTTACAAACAATACAAGTGAAACAATGAAATTAAAGGTAGATGTTTTTAATGCACTCACGGCCCCTAGTGGAGTTATTCAGTATAAACCAGGTATGGATGAAAAGAACTCAAAGCTAATGAAAGAGGATTATGCTTTAGATAAATACGTCGATGTTCAAGAAAAAGTAACCGTTGAAGGCGGTATGTCAAAGGTAGTCCAGGCTAAAGTGTCAATAGGTGGTGGAGTTGGAACTATTTTAGGTGGAGTGGCTTTCCAAAATGTAATTGAAAGTGAGGAGAATAGTAAAGAGAAATCACAGTTTCAAATAGATAATGAAGTTAACAATCTTTTTGGAGTTCAAGTTAATTTTCCGGCAGATATTGAAAAGAAATTCATTATTGGAGAACCTTTTGTAGACCCAATGCCGACATACTATGCTATTAGATTACCAATCACCCTAGATTCACCTCATCTGGTGAAAGAGGCAAGCATAGATTATGTTGTCAAGGATGAAGATAATCAAGAATTATTTGGAAAAAAAGGAGTCACAAATCTAAATTTTGCTCCTCAATCCAGGGCTAATTTTGCTTTACCCTGGGAGGAAGAAGATATAAAAGAAGGTTACGAATACACCATTTCTGGCACATTGTATTATGGGGAAAACAAATTAGATTTTAATAAAAAATTTGAATTTAATCAAGACAACAATGATGGTGGTGTTAGCAATAATAGTTTATCAGTTCCAAAGATTAATGATATGTCATTGTGGTGGCCGTGGGTAATAGGTCTATTAATATTAATTTTGATTGGTCTTTTACTTAGAAGGAATATGTATGTCCTTTTTCACGAAGAAGATACTGCTCCTAAGCTTGTAGATAATAGTCACGTAGAGTATGAGCGAATTAGACATATAAAGGAAGCAATAAATCATAAAAAATATAAATTTAAACATTATTACAAGCGGAAAAAAGGAAAAGATGGTGAAGTAATATATAAATACGTGAAGACGAAAAATATAAAAAATAAGTGATCCCAACAGTTATAAATTTAATGGGTATTTCTTTAGTAGAAGTAATTAAAAGTCGATATAAACAAGAACTAATTTTTTTCTAGTGAGGGGATTGCTAATGATAGAGCAAGATTTTGTACTCGGTCAATGGCTTAAAAGCAAAAGAAGAGGGTTTAATTATAGTATGAGAACTCTGTCACTTATTTCAGGTGTTTCTTATTCTTATATATCTTTAATAGAAAATGGTAAAAGAACTCACCCAACTGATGAAGTAATAGATAAATTAAGAAATGCATTAGATGTATCAGAAAAAGAAGCGAATTTTATTAAGAGCGAAATAGCAAACAGTAGTAAGAATTTTATTAAGTCATCTATCAATGAATTAACAACTGATCAAATTAGGTTATTAAAAGAATATATTGTAAAAATGAAAACAGATTGATAAAAGAATAACGATTTAAGGAGGATCATTTTTATGAAAGAGAATATATATTTCACGCCAGCTAGGCAATTAAGTAATGAACAGAAAAATGTAATTCATTGTTTTTATAATAGTTACAAGCCTCATACAAGTTTTGAGGACTTATTAGATGAGTCATATTGTATATACATTATGTGGAAACTACAAGGTGAACTAACGATGAAATATTATCGTAAGGATATAAACAAATATGAAGAAGAATTATTAGTAATACTTACTAATGATAGAAGAAACCCTAGTAATCGTTATTCAGTTGATTTAGTTAGTCAATTTATAAATGCTTTGAAGGAAGTGAATATATGATTACGTATGCAACAACGCAAAACGATATTAGAGTAAATACTGGAAGGATAGGGATGGGATACTATTCATTATTGCAATATCAAACTGACAAATTAATAGATGATAATGTTTCTATCATTTTCATCGACCCCAAAAACGAAAGAATAAAAGATAAATAATATAAATTTCTATAGAAAGGATGGTAATATGCCAAATTCAGAGATCACGTTTGATTTAGACATTCACCCTAAATATGGGTTCTACCAAATAAATGAAAACGGAATGAAATGCGAATTTATGGATTTAGAAGGCTATCATATGCTATGTAACCGAGATATTGGGGTATTTAAACAAGGAAAAGCTTATCTTATTCATAGCAACTCAAACGATGATATTATTTTTGACAATAATAATGCAAGAGAATTAGCCCTGAAATCACGGGGGAAATTAAGCGATCTTGATTTAGAGTATGGTTTTTATGAGTTTGTACCTGTTGATCGTTTTGAGGATGGAACCTTTACGCTAATTACTAATCCAATTGAGAGAAAGATATTTAGTAGCAAACAAATGACAGAAAATCCGAGGATGAAAAAATTAAAATAGCATAAGTTTCCAAACGAAAATCAAGTTTTGGTCATGGTATTTCATTACTAAGAGTTTTTTCGAAAATGAGATGGGAACTGTAATTTTAGATTTATGTGAAGAAGCATGTAGAAGGGCAAGAACTGAAAAGGTAGCTGGAAGGACTGTACATTTAAGTATAGGCTACTCCAAAGTTAATGGTGGTGGCTTTTCTCGTTCAGTTACTTCCGAGTATACTATTTCTGGTGTACCATTGACAGAAGTGGAAAGATAGGTGGTCATTACACCTAAAAATGCTTATTTACTGATGATTGACTTAAAGTGACTAGTAGAATGATTTTTAATTCTAAAAATAGATTCGACCTTTTAAGCGATCAAACTTTTTTCCAAAGCAAAGCTACATTTGGTCAAAAAAAGCTAATACTGCTAGGGTTAAATTCCCTCAAAATTATGTTTTTATAAAAACTGATAAAACTCAATTAAAAAAACACTTTTTTTTTTACTGAAAATATGACATTAAATGACGTATTTTTCTTTAATACTAAATGAAAGTGGTGTATAATTATGAGTAAGTTATTGCTACATGAGATTTATCAAAGGGAATTAACAAAGATTGCGCAATCAGAAAGAGAATGGAGAAAGTTCTTGCAATTTAGCTCTAAAATTCATAAGTATCCATTCGATCAAGCTGTTTTAATCTATGCACAAAATAAAGATGTAACAATGGTTGCAACGAAAAATATCTGGGAGAAATTCAATCGAATTATTCTTCCCAAGTCAAAAGCTATTATGGTTACGAAATATGAAAAGGGTAGTCAGTTAGTCGACTATTTGTTTGATATTAGTCAAACAGAAGGTAATGCTTTACGTAAACCTGAATGGAAAATTAAATCAAACGAGAGAAGTTATTTTGAAAAAGCTTTAATAACGATAGAAGGAAATGATTTGGAAAGTAAGATAGATAATTTAACAGAATCTAAACTTTCAGGAATATACTTAAGGATTGAAGACCAGTTTGAAAACATCATAAATAGTGAGAAAGAGAAAAATCATTCTGAATATATACGATCTTATATAGAACTTATTATAAATAGTGCACAGTATAGCGTGCGTGAAAAATGTGGTTTCGAACAAATGGAGCAAGTGAATTTCTCATTTGTTGAGAATATTAAAGGTGAAAACCAGACCCATTTATTAGGTTATTTAGTTACTGAAACGACAAAAGAAGTTATGAGTGAAATCGCAACAATTAAAAAAGAAATGAAATTAGAAAGGAAGGATAAAAATGATGACATACAAAATGAAAGAAGACGGAAACCTATATCCAGAGCTCCAATTGAGCAACAAAGCAGTGCACGATTCTCCATTAGGGAAGTTTGGCAAACAATCACTAACATTCTTACAGGAGAACAATCCGATCAAGTTTCAGGAACTACAAATGAACGGGACATTGATGGAGAAAATGCACGAGATCGATCAGGTAGCAAAAGACAAAGTGATCGAAATGATCAAAGAATTGGAGAAGAGCAACCCAATACCGAAGACAGAGGATATATACTTAAGGACACAACACAAAAACCAACTGAAAGCACAAGCAGAGGAGATAGTAATCCTGGAGTACGTTCACCAGATCAATTAGAAGAACTTAATTTAGTTAACAAAGAACCTGTTTCCGATGAAGAAACAGGTTTTTATAATGATATCCAATTAGAATTGTTTAATGATTGGGATACCATTGGATCTGACCAAACAACAGACGATGGACTATCCGTAAAGGATATTAGTCTTGCGTTAAAAAGTGGATCTAATATTGAGAACGGTAAATATCGTATTCAAAAATATTTTTTGACTAATCCACCAAATAAAGAAGCAGCAAGTTTTTTAAAAAAAGAATACGGTGTAGGTGGATCCAGTGGTACAGATAGCACTGGCGGTGTTGCTATGAATTTTGATAGCAAAGGATTGACATTAATTAAAGGTAGTTATTTAGATCCTACTTTCGAGGTAACATTAACTTGGACAGAAGTTGCGATAAGAATTAGTGCATTGGTAAGGGCAGAACAATATCTATCTAATGATGAACAACAAAAGTTTCAGGTATACTTACAGGATAAACAAAAAATATCTCCTAGAGAAAATTTGTCGCAAGAGTTAAATAAAGAAGGAGTTATAAATTCTGAAATTATTAATACTGAAGTAGAAAAAGAGCCAATCGTGATAGCAGCTAAAAACTATACATTTAATGAAAATGATGATTTATATGTTCCTGGAGAGAAGGCAAAGTATAAAAACAACGTAACTGCTATTCGATTGTTGAAACATTTAGAAAAAGAAAAATCAGTTGTTACCTATGACCAACAAAAAGTATTAGCTAAGTATGTTGGATGGGGCGGTTTAGCTAATGTATTTAATCCTGATAATGAGAAGTGGAAAAATGAGTTTGAAGAATTAAAAAATATACTTACAGAGAAAGAATATAGAGAAGCGATGGAAAGTACCATTACGGCGTATTATACAGATCAAGGTGTTATTAGAGAGATGTATAGGGCATTAGAACGCTTTGGTTTTGAGAATGGGAAAATATTAGATCCAGCTATGGGAACAGGTAACTTTTTTTCGACATTACCTAATAACATGAGTGGGTCACAATTAACCGGAATTGAAATAGACAGTATCACGGGAAGATTAGCCAAACAATTATATCCTGAAGCTAATGTATTTGTGCAAGGCTTTGAAAGTGTTCAACTCCAGAATAATTCTTTTGATGTAGTTATTGGTAATATTCCATTTAATAATATCAAAATATCAGATCCTAAATATGATGAACATAATTTCTTGATACATGATTACTTCATTGCTAAATCACTTGATGTAGTGAAACCAGGAGGCATTATTGCGGTTATTACTTCCAAAGGGACCTTGGATAAGAAAAACACAAATACAAGGGAATATATTGCTGCAAAAAGTGAACTATTAGGGGCTGTTCGATTACCAAATAATGCATTTAAAGCTATTGCCAGTACAGAGGTTACGACGGATATTTTATTTTTGAAAAAAAGAGAGCATGAAATAGATGTAAAAGATCCATCTCAAAGGCCAGATTGGATTGATACAAGTCACATGGGTAGATCAGCAATTGAAATAAATCGTTATTTTATCAATCATCCTAAACATATTATAGGGGAAATGGTTATTGATGGTTATTATGATGGTGCGAGACAGTTTAAATGTGTACCAAAAGAAAACGATAAACTAATACCGTCATTGCAAGAAGCTATTTCAACCATAGAAGGTTCATTTAGTGCTAAAGGCAATTTAGAAAAGGTTATTGAGATAAAACCTGAACAGTCAAATGAAATAATTGATGCAGTACCAGGAACGAAAAACTTTACTTATGTAGTTAACGAAGAGAATGTGTATTTTTGCGAAAATGATAAACTGATACCTCAACAGTTAGGTAAGAAACAAAAAGAAAGAATTAAAGGGTTATGTAGTGTAAGAATGGCATTACAGGATGTTATAGATATTCAGTCTTCACCTTATGACAATTCAGAGTTGGAAATAGCTCAAAAAGAATTAAATGAACAATATGATGAGTTCGTAAGACAATACGGCTATATAAATGATAAAGTGAATCAAAAAGCTTTTTATGAAGATGATCAACTACCTTTATTATTATCTATTGAAGATGAACTAGAAGATGGTACATTTAAAAAGTCGCCTATATTTAATAAGGCTACGATTCGGCCACAAAATCAAAAACAAATAGCAGATACAGCACAGGAAGCACTAGAAATGTCTCTAAATATTAACATGCAAGTAGATTTGCACTATATGTCAACGATATACGGTGAAGACGTTGAGACAGTCATTAATGAATTGGGTAATCAAATTTATTTGAATCCAGAGAGATATAATAATGATATAAGTTATGGATGGGAATATGTAGATGAGTATTTAACAGGTAATGTAAGAGAAAAGCTTGATTTTGCAAAATTAATGGCCAAAAAGTACCCAGAATTATTTTCTAGAAATGTGGAAGCTTTAGAAAGTGTTCAACCTTCCCCCTTATTACCAGGAGATATTAGTTATCGAATAGGATCTCCTTGGGTTCCAAAGAACTATTATGAAACCTTTATGTATGAACTATTAGAGACTTCTAATTTAGGTAGAAATAGTAGTTATGGTGTTAGTCTAGAGTATGCTTCATTCACTAACACTTGGAAAGTTAACGGAAAGAATTTTGAAAGCACTTCAGTTAAAGCAAACTCTGTTTATGGTACTAGTAGAAGGAATGGATATCAAATCTTTGAAGATTGTTTAAATCTCCAAGATTCTACTGTTCGAGATCCTGTTAAATATGAGGACCGTAATGGCAACGAACAAACAAAGTATGTTATTAATCCTAAAGAAACAATGGTTGCCAGATCAAAGCAACAAGAAATGCAAGAAGCTTTTCGTAATTGGCTCTTTCAAGATCCAGAACGAAGTGAACATTTACTTCGTATTTATAATGAAAAATATAATGCTATTCGCCCACGCACCTATAATGGCAAGCATCTAACATTTCCAGAAATGAATGAGGAAATGGCATTACGTGAACATCAAAAGAATGTGGTAGCAAGAATTCTGACAACAGGTAGGGGGTTATTAGCACATGAAGTAGGAGCTGGCAAAACGGCTGCAATGATAGCTGCTGGAATGAAATTGAAACAAATTGGAGCTGTTAAAAAGCCAATGTTTGTTGTAATGAATCATACTGTAGATCAGTGGGCAAAGGAATTTATGCGTTTTTATCCTGGTGCAAATGTTTTAATTACCACAAAGAAAGACTTTCAAACACAAAATAGAAAACGCTTTGTATCTAAAATAGCCACTGGGGATTATGATGCAATTATTATTGGGCATAGTCAGTTTGAAAAAATACCTATGTCAAAGGAAAGGCAAGAAAATAACCTTAGAAAAGAAATAAATTCTCTTTCCTATGAAATTAAAGAAGCTAAAAAACAGGACGGTAAAGACTGGAGCGTTAAACAGTTAGTAATATTTCAAAAGACATTAGAGAAACGGTTAAGGAAACTACTAAATGAAAATAAAAAGGATAATGTTATTAATTTCGAGGATCTAGGTGTAGATAGCTTGTTTGTAGATGAAGCTCATGTTTATAAAAATCTATATACAGTTACCAAACTAACAAATGTAGCTGGTATTGGTACATCAAGTAGCCAACGTGCATCTGATTTAAAAATGAAATGTGAATACATTCAGGAAGAAAATCAAGGCCGAGGTATTATTTTTGCGACAGGAACCCCAGTAACTAATAGTATGTCTGAGCTTTTTGTTATGCAACGATTTTTACAACCAGACACTTTAAAAAAATCTGGATTAGAATTCTTCGATAATTGGGCAGGTACTTTTGGTGAAGTTGTTTCATCATTAGAAATGACACCTGAAGGTTCAGGATATAGAATGAAATCACGGTTTGCAAAGTTTCATAATCTTCCAGAGCTTATGAATATGTTTAATTTAGTTGCTGATATTCAAACGTCAGAAATGCTAAAATTACCGGTTCCTGATTTAGACAAAGGAAAAGCTCAAGTAGTTGTTTCTGAATGTTCTCCGTATCAGAAAGAAAAAATGCTTGAATTTGTGGAAAGATCCGAAGAAATAAGGAATGGAAACGTTGATCCTAAGGATGATAACATGTTAAAACTAACGCATGAAGCAAAGTTAATGGCTATTGATCCTAGACTTATTGATGAAAATGCTCCTGTTGATGAAAATTCTAAGCTAAACAAATGTATTTCAAATGTATTTCGAATATGGAAAGATACAGAAAAAGATAAAGCTACTCAAATGATTTTTTGTGATAGTGGGACTCCTAAGCCAAATATATTTAATGTATACGACGAAATTAAAGATCAACTAATAGAAAAAGGCATACCAGGAGTAGAAATTGCATTTATTCATGATGCAAAAACAGACGTGCAACGAGAAAAGTTATTTGCAAAAGTTCGTGCTGGAGAAGTTCGAGTACTAATTGGAAGCACTAGTAAAGTTGGCACTGGAACCAATGTCCAAGATCGGTTAATTGCTGGGCATCATGTGGATTGTCCTTGGCGCCCTGCTGACTTAACCCAAAGAGACGGACGAATTGTACGGCAAGGTAATATACATGATAAAGTTTCTATTTACCGGTATGTCACAAAAGGAACATTTGATGGGTATTTGTGGCAAATTCAAGAACAAAAATTACGTTATATTTCACAAGTAATGACAGGGAAAAATATTTCTAGATCGTGTGATGATACTGATGAAACAGTGCTTACTGCTGCTGAAGTAAAGGCTGTTGCTACAGATAATCCATTATTATTAGAAAAGATGTCATTGGATAATGATGTTAATCGATTAAAGCTACTTAAGAATAGATGGAGTAATGAAAAAGCTATTATGGAGAGGAATTTAGCCTCTGTATTTCCAAATCGAATTAGTCAATATGAAAGGAAAATTAAAGCAATAGAAGCGGATCAAGACACTGTATATAATCATACAGACGATGAAGGTATAGAATTAAAGGGAATGACATTCTTTGAAGAAAAGGAAGCAGGACAAGCAATGAAAGCAATTGTTCAATCACATTCAACACTTAATGAAGCTACAACAGATATTGGTAAGTATAAAGGATTAAATATTTTTGCTCGGAAGAGCGTTTTTGACGATATATATATAGGTCTAAAAGGAGAAAGTAGTTTTGAAGTCCCTCTAAAAAATAATGACACTGCAAATATTCAACGTCTTATAAAGATTGTTGATAAATATAATAGTGAGATTAATTCTTTTAAAAAGCAAATAGAAGAGGTGAAAGAGCAAATTAAATCTACTGAACTGGAAGTTAATAAACCATTTGCTTATGAATATGACTTAGATAAATTGTTGAAAAGGCAGACAGATTTAAATCTAAAGATGGAGTTCCAAGACCAAGCGGGCAAATCGGATAACCTAAAAATAGAAAACAAAGAAAGCTTGAGTCTATAAATTAGGGTATGCTTTTTAGCATACCCCACTTTATTTATCGTTTTTACGAACACAACTCTTAACATACGTTTAACGTTTTGCTGGCAGTACCCCTAAATACAGATAAAAAAAGATAAGTGTGATAGTCTTTCCAAAAAGATAACCAATTGTAAATGTGAACATTGCCTTCAGGATGATATATAATACTGATATTATCATTACAGGTATTAAGGTGGATGAAACACGGTCATAATACATTGCAACTTCTATTAATGACGTTTCTTCGTTTATAGGTTTACCATACAATTTATCAAATACGGACATATGAATTTCATTATAACTGTAAATATCCATAAACATAATCGTGTAAAACAACACACCTATACCTACAACAGCGCCCATACGGGTTATTAGTGATTTGTTTTTTTGAGTTATACTTTTATGATATTGACATATTTTCATGATATTTCTTACCCCCCATTCTTACAGAAATAGCCATCCGATTTAAAATAATGTACTTAAATATTTCACTAAAAACGGAGTTATAAATATGAAAAAGCTAATAAGTACACCAAAAACAACAGCCCTTATTCCCACAAAAAGTTTTTCCTTAGAATAACCTAAATAGTATTGTTGAAATACCAGAACAAGAAAAGCTAAAATGAATAGAGAAATCCATAGGTTAATAGGTGATACGTTTTCTTCAATAAATAGTAAATATAGAATGAAATAAGTATATAAACCAGTTGATATTAAATAAAATATATCCATTACATCGTATCTAGAGTTTCTAACTTTTCGTTCTTCGGATATCATAAATTTTACCCACTTTCCTATATTTTAGTTCTGTAATTATTGCTTAAGCAAACTAAAAACTTAAGTTTTTAATAGTCATTAAACTGGCTTTCTGCATAACCATCAATTGACCATATATTACTTCTTTTTTCTTCGGCTTTTTCTTCTGCTGTTTTTAATTCGTCTAAATATTTGGTGTTTGGCTCATAGACATATGCCACACGAGCATATCCCTTTTCTATCATTAACTGATTAAAATTTACATCATCTATCCATATATAGCCTAACAGACGATCATATTTATCACGCTCGGGATCTCCTTTTTCTAATGTGACCGTTTGACCTTCTTTTAATGTGTCTTCAGCAAAGTCGCTGGCTTCTTTTCCGTATGGTTGCACAGGCTTATCAGGGTGAACAGATTCAGGAGTATCAATAAGCAACAAACGTACTGTTTCTATTTCACCACTTGGCAATTGCACTTTGACTGTATCGCCATCTACCACACGATCAATTGTGACTCTTTCTCTGCTTGGTGATACTTCTTCTGTAGTCGTAGCATTATCTTGCAGTACAATATCTAATTGATCACAACCAACAGCTAGAAACGTCAACAGAAATAATATAATTAATTTCTTCATTGCTTATCATCCTTTATGCTATTACGATACTTTTTGTAGAATTCAAATGCAGTTGTTACAACTTCCCGCATTTCTCTACCTTCCTTAGCTGCAAAAATCTTTATGTCTTGATGTATATCTGCAGGCACTTTTACATGTTTATCAGGTTTTTTATTGTTATCTGTCATGATGTATTTTCCTCCTATCATTAATACCAAGTATGATCTGTTGCATAATGATACCAATCATTTTCAAAATAGACATTTACCGTATTATCTTCATTGTCATACTTAACTTCTTTTAAATGTTGTGGCATATATTTTTGTCTTGCTACGGTTCCCATAGCTGATAAATGTTTTTTATACGTTTCTAAAAATAATTTCCGTTGGATTTCAGTTAAAGAAAAATAGCCTTTCACATGACTAATATCACTTTTATTTAAGCGATTCATTACCTCACGCTGTTCTTTTAGTAATTGATCATATTCTTCACTATTCATTTGAATTCTCCTTTTCATAATCATTTAACGCCTGTTGTATTTGTTTCTAATTCTGTTGCACAGTAAGCGCATGTTTTCATGATCTTACACCTCCATGTAAGGAGGGCGAACCCTCCTACTAATCATTTAGCATTTTTCTAATTGTATTTAAACGTTTTTCAAACCTAACTTTATTTGTCATTGATAAAAGTTGTGAACCTTCTCCATATAGAATGCTTTCTAATTCTCTGAACTCTTTCCATAATCTATCTGAACTCTTTTCTTGTTCCTTTATTTCATCTTTTAGCCATGCTAGACTATTATCTAATAATATGACAATTGATTTTTTATCTTGATTTCCGTAATAAGCCATTTGCATTCTCCTCCTAAATAATTGACATAATTAAAAATCAGCTAAGATTGCTAGTAACAACCTACTTACACTATGCTTTGCTATATTTTGATAAGAAAGCGTACAGATGTTTCAAAGCAGTTTCCTTCATGCGATCTATTTGCTTTTCTGTCTTTCCTTCATCCTCTAATTTCTGCAGAAGATAATCGTTATTATCAAACGTGATGCAATCAATCTCGCATTCAACTTGAAAAATTACATCGTCTTCATTTTTCACTTGATCTAAGTCCATACAGATCAATCGATATTTTTCATTAAGTTTGATTGCATCCTTCAATACATTTTTCATCTACATCACCCTTTTAATTTATTGTAATTCCTCATATTCAAGACAACATTTGTTATAATCATTTAAAATGGAAATAGCCTTATCCCTGCTTATTTCATTCATTTTATTGACTAGCTTATATTTATGAGTTTTATATACTTTGTTATCATCGTCTAACTCTTTTATTGTAAGGATATATTCTTTAACAGATACTATATAATTATAGGTTTCCTCTATTCCATCAATTTGAAAATTTTTAAATGTTCTTGTTTTAGCCATTTCATAATCTCCTTCATTGATAAAATTTATTTTAATTAAAAGCGAATCACCCTTACAATATCTAGCTATTTTCGTTAGTGCAGTTCATTTTTATCATCCTTTCTATATTGTATCATATAGGTAACTAGTTAACTAGTTACCTATTGATTAAATTTAATTCCCTGTATATAATCACTAGCCTTCTGCGCTTGCTGAGAAGCTTTAATGATTAATGTTTTATCGTTTTTTAAAGCTCGTAACCATGATTGAATGTAACTGGCTGAATTATCTATTGTTTCATTATCAATACCACATACACTGCATAGCATGGAAGCTCCTAACTCTGCAACTAATTCCTCTTTGCTATACAATTCGCTTCCAAAGCCATTGTGCGTTGTAATCCCTTCCCTATCAAGCCGGCTCTTATGCCCTGTACTGTGAATCATTTCATGAAATAATGTACTGTAATAGTGGTGTATATTCTCAAATTCTTTCATAGGTGGCACATTTACTCGATCATCAAAAGGTTTATACCATGCACCGCCAGTTATTGAGCTATAAGAAGGGGCGTTAATATAGTTTTCTTTGATCTTTTCAGCTTCCTCGATCGGGTCATGGTCAAATGTTTTATATTCTCTTTTTGGCTCTAATCCTTCCACTTGCGAACCGATTTCAAAGACTTTGCAATAGCGTAAAAATGGGATTTTCTTTTCTTCTCCTGTCTCTTCATCTTCAATATCTAACCACTTCCAAAAAACAACGATTTGTCCTTTTTCCTTTGCTTTTATTTTTCCGCCAGCTTCTTTTATTTGCTTAAATGTAAGATACTCACCTCCATCTAGAAGCATAGTGTTAATTCCTCGATATGGCTTTTGTGTTTTCCAGTTAACAGCTATACCGCTTTTAAAAGGTTTCCTCCACGGAACTGTACCAGCCTCTAACTTTTTTATGATCTGATTTGTTACCATTTCATAAATTTTTTTACTCATTACACCCAACCCCTTTTTCAATAGTCAATTCTTGATATATTAATACATCCAATTCTTTTGATAGTTTAATAACATTTGGTGACTGCAACCCCTCTGAGTTGGCTAAAGAAATCATTTCTTCTCGTTTTTTCTCAATTTGCGCTTTTCTAGTTATCAATGAACTTCCTCCCTTGAAATTATTTTTTCTTTTGTATCTCCGAAACGGAGTGTGTTCCCCAAAGGGGGATTATTTTTCCCTTTTGCTGTGGAGAATCTAAAAACTCACATAAAAAATGGTCAATATAATCATGAAATACCGGAATGCGAAGCGTTTATGAGGATATGTCGTGAAAGTATATTGATTATTTTTTAATGATCTTAGTCGATTGTCGGAAAGGTTCGGGTGTCCTACCGACTAGCGACTTAGATCATTTGTGCAGTTTTACGATTCGGAGAGCAAAAGGAAAAATAAGCATAATAAAAAGCAGGCGTATGCCTGCTATCCAATTTGATCTTTTATGTCTTTGAATTTCGTTGTCGTTCACTCGTTAAGAAACAAACAGGAACTTACAAAATGTTGATCTATGGCTAACTACACGACCTTTTGTAGTTGGCCATGATCTATACAGTTTGTAGTTATCGGTTGTTTTAGAGAGAAGCGAGATGCCATAAGCCTGTTAGGTAGCGTTTTTTTGCTACCTTATCAGATTATGAGTAGACCTTTTGGCAACTCCAATACCTTTTAATTTTTGGTATTTAATCGTGCTATATTTTTATAAATCCACTTAAAGATAGGATAAATCATTATTAAAAAGAATGTTGCTTTCATATCAGAATAGAAGTCTGCTTCTGCTAAAAAATCATTCCCGTTAGTAACTATAGGGTCAAAAACATAAGGAATCGGAATATTATTTTTGATTAAGAGATATGCAAATGCTGTCAAAACATATGCAAAGAATAAACACGTAAAAGCCACGGAAAAAGGTTTTGTAATACACTTAATTACGTACTCAAATAGATTGTCCTTTGGCTTATAGCTTAATAAACCTTGTCTTTGCAAATAATCAAAATCTGCCTTTGCAGAATGGTCATGCAGGAAATCCATCATTAATATTTTTGCTTCTTTCCATGCTAACTTTTCAAAATAATATTTAATATAATTATTGCTATTCCCTTCATAAAGATATCGCCTTTTCCATTTTTTAGCTTTATTAAAAGCGTAGTAGTGACCTAATTCATGTGCCATAGTTATAGCTATTTGCATATCCGTTTTATCAGTAAGTTTTGGTAATATAATAGATACATTGTTCATTTCAAGATTTTCAATTTTACAAGCTATTGATGCGCTTTTATCAAAGGAAATCTCATATGATGTTTTTAGGGTTATACCTTCTTTCTTAATCAATTCTTCCATTTTTGCCTTTGCCTCTAATCCAGCAGTATGATAATCTTCTTTATTCTCTAACAACATTGATTCATTCACTTGTTATTCCTCCTTAGATATATTAAATAGAGTATCTATTGTTCTTAAGTCGAAAAATTAAAGCTACTATATGAATAAGAAAAAACAAAGGAGCAAGCCATATAGAGACAGCTAGTTTGAAAATCCACCATCCTAAAACAAGAAGTCCCGAGACCAACCAACTACCTTTAAAAATGCTAGCCATGATGTAGTCAATGGTTCTAAAACCAAATGGTACGCAAAAGAACCAAAATCCAATAATAAATAACCAATAACACTATAGAATATAGGTCTGCTGGAATCGTAAATGGCAGCTATATTTTGATCTATATAATAACCACCAATTATAGCGACAATACCAACAATAATAGGGAATCGAAAAGTATCCCATATATCTCTAGAATCAGCATTCATTTGCTTGAAGCAAAGACATAAGCTTAAGCTTATTCGCCTTTAGCAATAATAACGGAACAAAAATGACTTGCTGCAGCTGAAAAATGTATTTATAATCCGAATTATTTTAAACCAGGATTTTCATTACTTTAATCAAAATCCATACGTTTTAATTATTCTTCTCGAGATCATGCTTAATTCGATATACTGTATTTCTACTCAACCCTGCTTCTTCAGCAATATATTTAATAGGCGTTCCCTCTTTTAATCTTTGCACAACAAGCTGATACTTTGCCCTATGATTAGGATTAGGACTGTCGGCTCGATAAATTTTATCAATACCTTTATATTTTCCTTCTCTTTTAGCAATTTTCACTCCTTGCCTTTGGCGCTCTAAAATACGTTTACGTTCTTGCTCAGCATTATAGGAGATAATTTCTTTAGCCAAATTTAACATTAACTTTCCCAAATCATCTTGATACTTGGTTGTATCTAATATCGGCATATCCAATACAACAATATCAATGCCACGCTTAATAAATTCATCCCATTCTCTCTTTATATCCTCTTGCGATCTTCCCAGCCGATCTAATTCAGCAAAGACAACAATATCCTTTTTACGAATGAACTTTTTCATTTTCTTGTACTCTTTTCGCTCCATGTCTTTACCAGACTGTTTATCTATGAATATTTCTTCGCAACCATAGTCTTTTAAAGATTGGACTTGTCTTGCTACATTTTGCCCTTTGGAGCTAACTCTGATATATCCAACTTTCATCTTATAATCCCATCTTTCAACTACATAATGTTAATCTACACGAAGTGTTTATAGCTATTAATTGCTATGGATTTCACCCATGTACCCCTTGTATTATTTTTGATACTTGCGATATATTGTTTAGTCATAATTCCTCCTTCTTATTTCGCATTTTGTCATTTCTGCATGAGGATCATAATAAAAATAATCTTTCTTTTTTGCAACTTTATTTAATGCGTTCATCTTATTCCACGCTTTAATAGGAACGATTTCTTTTTTTCCTTTATCCCATGTAATTTCTACTACATACTCTTTCATTAAAAGGGATTTTAATTTTTGCATCATTCTTCCACTCCATTTATCATATTTTTAAATTCATTGACTAAAGCTTCTGAAAACACATATTCCAAATCTTTATTCCTTTGTAAATCGTTAGAAAGTATAAGAAGTAAAATAGTTTCTAATTCATTTGAACTCTCATATTCATCTTTTTGAGCAAGTGTTTTGTATAGTTGAAACATCATAAATTCGTAATCTGTTAATTCTGGGTCTACTCCAATAGGAACAAGATGTGTATATTCTTTTTTATAAAAATCAAGAATGGTAGTTTTAATGTCTTTGTTTTTCAACATTTGAGTAACATTATCTGTGTCAAATGGATTGAATGTTGATGTATCTTTACTTAGGTCTCCAATTTTAATACGCCTTGCTTGTGATCCTGTTTGTTCCAATAACCTTAAAGATATTTCGTTGAACTTATCTATATCGCCAGACACCTTATCAAATTCATCATTTCTCATTTTCATTTGTTATCGCTCCTTTTTCATCGTAAATTGATAGTTTATCAAAAGGATTGTTTAAGTTAATCATTTCATCCATATTACTAGATAGCCTAACAAATTCAGTCCTTTTTCTTTCTCGTGTATGTTTATTTAGGTATTCGGCATACAGATACATTCCATCATATTTTTCATATTCAATTTGTTCTGTTGAAGTAATATAACTTTCATATACATGTTCATCGATAGGACTACCTAGAACACCTTTTTCATTTGTTAAATACCATTGCCAACTATAATCATCATAACTTGGTGGTATGTGTTCATTAGTATGTTCTTCTGGTACAGCATGAAAAATTAAATGTCCTTGTTTATGATTTTCATGTAATTTGATTGCGTACTTAATCATTTTGATTATCGCTCCTTTTTTGTAACTTTTCAGCATAATTCCATAATTTATAAAGTATATCTTGATAATAGTTTTGTACATGATAATCTGATAATTTTAGAATATTATTACGTGTAATATTATCTGCTGATGTTCTGGTATAAGGCTTATCAATTTGTGGTTCAATTAATTCTTTTGCCAGTTCTGGCTCTACGTTAGCCAAATCAAACAATTCAAGAAATTCTTTCTTTTTATTCTCTATTTGAATGAAAATCCTAAATTGCCAATCTAAATATTTTTCACTAACTCTCTCATTCATAATTTTTTTACAATCATTGCAAAAGACATTATTTTCATACCATGTAAAATAACAAGTTTCATTTTGGTCAAAATCTCTTTGGCATTCAGCGCAGGAACTTTTATTTGTTGTTTTTACATTTACCGTTTCACTCATTTTAAACCACCCCAATTTTAAATTTTGCTTAATTTAATTATACCACATTGAACATAAATTGAACACGATTATCTAATATAATCACCATGTTCAATTTGGGTATACTCAAATTGAACATGGCGGACATAACTTCGATACTTTAATTAAGCAATCAATCATTTGCTTGTGAAGCCTTCCGCTATTCTTTATATTTTTGTTCTTCTAAAAATCGTTCGCACGTTAAACGTTCCCAATATTTCGTTCCACTTATTGTGATATCAGGGGGCGGAACTAAACCTCTACTAATGTACTTATTCATTTTAAACCTATCATAATTTAGTCCATTTTCACTCAAAAATTCAGCGAACCGACTTTGGTTTAAGTAATAATCACCATTAGTAATAATGGAATGAGTTGGGTCTTTAATCAAGTAAGTGTCATTCATAAAAAACATATGAACACATTCAAGAGCCAATTCAAGCCAATCATTATCCAAATGTTTATAAAAGCTCTCCAAATTGAAGTTTTCTTTATCAGGATTTTCAAAGAACCATGCTAATCTCAAAAAGACTTGTTCAATTTCATTAAGATTAGATAAAACCTGATCTGATAGAATGGCACTTTCGTTTGATGGTAGGTGTTTTTCTAGAGCAGGAAACGAATCTAAAATATGCTTTGTAGAAGTTTTCATTTAATTGCCTCCTCAGTCTACATTGTTGACATTATTATATCACATCGTCAACAATGTAGACAATGTTTTTTCTGAATAAAATGAGGGGGGTACTCCCTCTTTTATTTTAGGTGAGCTTTCTCTCTAATTATCATAAGTTTGTAAAGGTGTACCTTTTTATACAGAAGTGAGATCTTTATAAAATCACTATTTATACCGTTTGAAAAGGTGGTAAAAAAATTTAAAAACGTTCGTAAATAACAATACACCTTTGCGTTCATTTGTTATAATTAAAAGGGAGGAGGTTCTCATTATTGAAAAGATTTGGGTATATTAGAGTTTCGAATAAAGATCAAAATGTAGATAGGCAAATTGAAAATATGAGAAGAGAATCTATTAGTGAGAGAGATGTCTTTATCGACAAACTGAGCGGTAAAAATTATGAAAGGCCACAATATCAATTATTAAAACAACTCGTAAGAGAGAATGACGAAATAGTATTCGACTCTATTACCAGGATGGGTAGATCTATGAATGAAACATTAAAGGAATATGAGTGGTTTGTAGAAAACGGAGTGCAATTAAAATTCTTAAAAGAACCAATGATTAATACATCTGACGAAGAGGACGATATAATAAAACAAGCTATCCAAAAAGTGATTTTAACGGTATTAGCTGCGTTTGCCGAAAAAGAAAGGTTGGATATTAAAACAAGGCAGGCTGAAGGAATAGAAGCAGCAAAAGCCAAAGGTAGACACTTAGGACGGCCAAAAGCTAAGGTTACACCTGAGGTGAAACAAGCCTATGATTTATGGATTAACAATAAGATTACAGCTGTTGAGGCTATTGATCGTTCTAAAGTATCTAAGACTACATTTTATAAACTTGCTAAAGAGTTAAAGTCAAGGGAAGAGAGCTAGATTCAAATCTATAGGATGAAAAAGTGAGTTTTTTAACTCACTTTTTCATCCTATAATTACTTGTTAGTAATTGTTTTTACTGCTTTAAAAACACCATAAGCAACAAGTGCAATAATTAAGATCATAATAAAAATGACTGGCCAATTAAACTGAGTAAGCATGGTTTAAACCTCCATTGTTGAGATTGCTAATATTTGTAAAATAAATTATACTAGAATTATACATCATATTTTAGATTTAAAGAAGTAAAAAAACAGCATGGGGGTTAGAAAGATGAAAAAAATTTTTATCTTAGCAGTTGCGTTTTTTGCATTATTTTTAGTAGTACAGCCTGCATTTGCAGAACAAAGAGAAGGACAAGTTTCGTCTGATAAGACTAGTGAATTAAGTCAATCAGATATTGAACAAAAGTTATTAGAGATTGATAGTAAATATGATGTGGGAGATATGTTAAGCAAGGAAGATAGTCAGTTTATTGAAGAATATGGGAGTGTTCCAGAACAAGTAGGATCTATACAATTATTTAGAACAAAAAAAATCTCGGGATCAGGAAAAAATGGAAAACATAAAGCTTCTCTTTCTGGTTCTATATCTGCATCTACAGGACTTACATATGGGAAGTTTAGTGGAAACTTTACTACGAAGGTAACTTCTTCAAAAACACCAAGTAGTATAAAGAATACATTAAGTCATACAGCTTATGGTTATAACGGAGGAATTAATGTATTGCATAAAGTTTACAACAAAACTTTATCAAAAACTTGTAAAAAGAAAAAATCATGTAATTTTAATAATGGGGATAGATATAGCGGAGCAGTCGCTTATCATACTACTATAAGTAAAGCTTTTATAAAATTTTCGGATGGTAAAGATATAGTAATTATGCCGTAATAAATTGAACAAAAAGGAGCAGGCATTTTGAAGGATATTCATAAAGAGCTGAACCATTGATGAGGAAGACGATGAGGTGGTAAATGAAGCCTTTGAAGTCATGGCTTATTGGCATCCCGGCATTAAGAATTACATAATCAAGTAAGAAAAGCAGGACCGTGGGGCCTGCTTTTTCGTTTTAAGGTGCTGTTCCACAATTAACCTTGTATTCGCCCTCTGTTACCTTCTTCGAATAACAGAGATACGGAGTTTGACCAGTTTCACTTTTCCAAGCATTGAATAACATCAAAGAATAAAGGCTTCCTGATGATTTGTCACTCTCCCTTTTCTGAAGGATTGTGAAATAGCTTTGGTATGGGTATCCCATTTTATAAATTTCGTGTCTTATGGCTACTTTTTCTGAAGAATCATTGAAATAAACTGGTGAAAGGGGAGGCATTAAAATCAATATGATTAGCACTGTTACTAAAATAGATAGCATTATTTTGGTCCTTCTTTTCATTTTTTCCTCCCAGTACTAGTTTACGCTAAACATGAATCTAAGACAGGATAATATAAACGGGACTTATTATCATGCCGATTTTGTGAAAAAATTTCAATAATTGGATTAAATCAGGTATGAAATCATGAAGATAATATGGTGTATTATATAGCCATTCATAAAAAGTTTTCAAAAAGCATAGAATAGGGTATACTATATATAGATAATCATATAATAAAATAGCCGTCTGATGCTGTGAACACCAAACGGCTAAGTGCAATAGCCCTTCAAGGGGGCGGCTCACTAATCAGAGTGAGATAATAACCACCTTAATTAGCTGACCAGGCTGGGTGGTTATTTTTTATGATTAAATGACAGGATCGCCACAATTAACGTTCCAAAAGAGATCATTAATATCATGGACTCATACACTGTCATTGGCAACACCCCCTTTCTCTTATAAAAGGGAGTGAGCCACCACCCACGAAAACCTTATGCACTTATAAGTAGTATAGCATAACGGTTATTTATAAAAAATATAGCAAGCATAATAAGCATTTTATCATGAAAATAAATACCAAAAAAAGAATAGTCTACCAACATGAGATTTGAATGTAAACATCAACTTCAGATTCTGGTTTGATACCTTAATAACTAAACTGATATTAAAACAGATAATATATTTAATAACATTGTTCGGCTTTTGTGTCCAAATACCAGGAATAAATTTAGCTGCAGCTGT